>JBBSII010000285.1:0-6079 GCA_038232175.1 Thermomicrobiales bacterium | reverse complement strand
GAGTGGGCGACGACGAACCGCCGTTCGTACGACCTGATCCACGCGCACTACTGGCTCTCGGGCGTCGCTGGTGATTTCCTGCGCTGCCGCTGGGATATCCCGCTGATGATGACCTTCCACACGCTGGCGCAGGCGAAGAACAACGTCGCGCGCTCGGCGAGTGAGAATGAGGCGACGCAGCGCGTCCTCGGCGAGCGGCGGCTGATGCACAGTGTCGATGCGGTGATGGCGTTCAATCCGCAGGAGAAGGCGGAGATGACGTGGTACTACCGCGCGGACGCGGGCAAAATCTGCGTCGTCCCGGCGGGCATCGACGCGGCGACGTTCGCGCCGGGCAGTCAGGCCGATGCGCGCGCCGCCCTCGGCTGGGACGCGACGGAGCCGATTATTTTGTTCGTTGGTCGCATCGACCCGATCAAGGGAATCGATGTGCTCATCGACGCCCTCTGCGGCCTGCGCCGTGAGGGGTGGCAGACCGCGCCGCCCCGCCTCGTGCTCGTTGGCGGTGGTGCGGGGGAGCGGGCATACGAGACATTGCAGCGGCGGGCGACGGAACTGGGCATTGCGGATCGAATTTCTTTTGCAGGGTCAATTTCACACAGCGATTTACCGGTCTATTATCGCGCGGCGGATGTCGTCGCCGTCCCCTCATTCTATGAATCATTCGGGTTGGTCGCGGTGGAGGCGATGGCGTGCGGCACGCCCGTTGTGGCATCGCGCGCGGGCGGTCTGGCGTTCACCGTTGACGACGGCAAGACGGGCTTCCTCGTGCCGTACAACGATGCCGCCGCGCTAGCCGATCGGCTCCGCCTCCTGCTCACCGATGACGCGTTGCGGGCGCAATTCGGGGCGAACGCGACGGTTGTTGCCCGGCGCTTCGGCTGGCCGACCATCGGCAGCCGCATTGTCCACGTCTACGACCGGCTGGTGCGCGGCTACCGCGCCGATCTGTGCAGCGACACGCCCTCCTCACGCGGCGCGACGATGACGGGCGGCGGCTAAGACCCGGAGAGGCCCGGGAGAAACCCAGGAACCGCAGAGACGCAGAGGACGCAAAGAAAGAAGGAACGGTGTCCTTCCCTGCGTCTTCTTCCTCTGCGTCCTCTGCGTCGATTCGGTTTCAGCC
This sequence comes from Thermomicrobiales bacterium, assembly GCA_038232175.1. GTDB lineage: Bacteria > Chloroflexota > Chloroflexia > Thermomicrobiales > JALYUS01 > JALYUS01. The sequence continues at coordinate 4,953 of JBBSII010000285.1, read as the reverse complement.
CGCGCGTTATTGCGCTTTGTCTTTGATCGCCTGCTCGCGGGCGCGCTCCGCCTTGTAGAACTTTTTGTCCTTCGGGATCGGCTTCGCCTCTTCGCGTGCCCGCTCGGCCATCATGGCGGCGGACGAGACGTTCAACTGCTCCTCGAGCAGCGCGAGGTCGTTGTAGATGCCGCTGTTCTTGTGCGCCTCCGGCGTGCGCATCAGCATCCGCACGAGGTGCGTCAGGCTCGGCGCGGAGGCGTCGGTGCCCTGCGCGCGGTTGAGGTAATTATCGACCATGGAGAGCGTCTGCGCGATGGCATTGTTGCCCGCAAGCCGCTCGCGAATCGTGCCAAGACCGTCGGTGACGCGCATTCGTTCGCTCCCTTCGTTTGCCCGTAGCGGCGCAAACCGCTAGCAGTATAGCACAGCGGCGATCCGACGGGCGCGACGAACGTTTTCGCCCGCGTTGACGGGGAAAATGCGCCGCCGTATACTGCGTTGTGGTGCAGCCGCACCGGCGAATGCTTTGTCTCCATGGGGTGGCGGGTCGCTGCTGACCGTCGCCAGCAGGCAGGAGCGCACGATGTTCAAATTGACCGGCGAAGATATCGATCTCGATTGGGTGCGCGCGGTGATGCACGAGCACTTCACACCGCACGACTACCAGGAGGCGCAGGAATTGATCCTGCCGTGCCTCCAGGAGGTGCAGGAGCGGTACGGCTACGTCTCCGAGGAGGCGGTGAGCATCATCGCGGCGCATCTCGACATCTCCGAGACGCGCGTCTTCGGCGTGATGACCTTCTACAACGACTTCCGGTTCCACAAGCCCGGCGCGCATGTGCTCCTGATCTGCAACGGCATGGCCTGTCGCGTCGTCGGCTCCCAGCGCCTGATCGATAACGTCATCTACCCCCGGCTCGGTCTCGGCGAGAAGGAGACGACGCCGGACGGGCAGATCACGATGCAGATTTTCCCCGGCTGCCTCGGCGCGTGCGACCAGGCGCCGCTCTGCATGGCGGACGGCGCGTATCATGCGCAGATGGACGACGCGAAGCTGAACGCGCTGATCGATGAACTCGACGCCGACCGCCCGACGCAGACGTCCGACTTCATACGCACGGGAGGTTCGGGGGCATGAGCGCACACGCTGATACAACGCCAACGACGGAAACATTCCGCACGCGCGAGGACTTCAACCGTTTCAAGGCCGACGCGACCGACCGCTACCAGCGGATGATGTCCGCGCAGGATCGCACGGTCATCAGCATCCCGTACAGCGAATGCACCCGCGCCAAGGGCGTCGATACCGTCATCGCCGCGTTCCAGACGGAGATTCAGGCGCATGGCATGGCGGTCGAGTTTCGCGAGGTTGGTTGTTTCGGCAACTGCTACGCGGAGCCGGTCGTCGAAGTGCGCAAGGCGGGGTGGCCCGCCGTCATGTACGGCTACGTGACGCCGGAGGATGTCCCCGCGATCCTCGACGGCATCCAGAATAATCGGGCGAAGGTCGCGACGCCGCTCGGCGTCTACTTCGACGGCCCCGCCGACCCGCAGAAGCCGGAGCCGTTTCAGGGCATCCTCGCGCTCAAGGACGACCCATTCTGGATCAAGCAGCAGCGGATCGTGCTCGGCAAGGCGGGGCTGATCGACCCGCACCGCCTCGATGAGTACGTCGCGCGCGGGGGCTATGCGTCGTACGCGAAGGCGCTCTTCGACATGACCGAGGATCAGGTGATCGAGGAGATGAAGACGTCCAATATCCGCGGTCGCGGTGGCGCGGGCTTCACGGCGGGGATCAAGTGGGAGAGTGGCCGCGCCTCGGCCGGGTATCCGAAGTACGTCGTCTGCAACGCGCACGAGGGGGAGCCGAATGTTTTCAAGGACCGCAAGATGCTGGAGATCGACCCGCATGAGGTGATCGAGGGCATTCTGATCGCGTGCTACGCGGTCGGCGCGGATCGCGGCTACATCTACATCGGCGGCGAATATCCGCTCGCGATCCGGCGGTTCCGGCGCGCGGTGCGCGACGCGGAGGCCGCCGGGCTGATCGGCGAGAATGTCCTCGGCAGCGGCTTCAACGTCGCGATGACTGTGCGCGTCGGCGGCGGCGCGTATATCTGCGGCGAGGCCTCGGCGATGCTGTACTCCATCCAGGGGGCGCGCGGTCAGCCGCGCACGAAGCCGCCGCGCTCGGTAGAATATGGCCTCTGGGGCAAGCCGACGGTCGTCAACAATGTCGAGACGCTCGCCAACGCGCCGCACATCGTCGAGCACGGCGGCGCGTGGTTCGCCAGCATCGGCGTGGACAAGAGCCAGGGCACGAAGGTCTATACGATGGGCGGCAACATCAAGGGCACCGGGATGAGCGAATTGCCCTTCGGCGTGACCACCGGCGAACTCATCATGGATGTGCACCTCGGCATGAGGGACGGCTTCGCGTTCAAGGGGTTGCAGACGGGTGGCGTCTCGGGCGGCGTGCTGACCGAGGAAGACTTCGCTCTGCCGATGACCTTCGAGGGGGTGGAGCCGGCAGGTGGCCTGATCGGTTCGGCGGGGTTCGTCGTGTACGACGACCGGACGAGCATGGTTGATCTGGCGCACTACATGATCGAGTTCAACCGCAACGAGTCGTGCGGCAAGTGCACCCCCTGCCGACTGGGCACGCAGGCGCTGCTGGAAATCCTCGACCGCTTCCAGCGCGGCCAGGGGCGCGTCGCGGACCTCGATGTCATCATGGACACGAGCGATCAGATCATCAAGTTGTCGCTCTGCGGTCTCGGCCAGGCCGCGCCGGTGCCGGTGCAGAGCATGATCCTCAAGTTCCGCGCGGAGTTCGAGGCGCGCTGCATCGACGCGCCGGTGCGTGAGGAACTCGCGGTTGCTGCAGATTGACGCATGGTCTGACGGCATTGCGCTGCGGGATGCGGGAATAGTGGTGGCGGCGGCCTGACTAACTGGTCGATTCAGTAACCCGGGACGCAGGCTGAAAGCCTACGCTACCAGTAGCACAGGCTTTCAGCCTGTGAATCCATATTGGAGAATGGGGGAGGCAACCACTCGGTCGCCTCCATTTTTCGTTCAGAGATTGATCGTTTGCCCGCGCCCCTGCGCGACTGCCAGATCGACGGCGTGACGACCGACCGCGACATCCTGCACCGCGTTGCCGACCGACTTGAAGAATGTTACCTGCGCCGCATCGGTGCGGCCGGCCCTGACACCGGAGACGAGTTCGCCGAGTTCGCCATGGATGCTCTCCGCCGTGATGAGTCCACGGTCGCGCGCGATGACGAGGTCGCCCGCCTCGGCCCACGCCGCCGCCCGCTGGTCAACGACGATGACGGCCCGCGCGACGGTCTCCGCCGGGACTTCCTGCATCGCCGGTGTGTACGCGCCCACAGCGTTGATGTGCACGCCCTCCTCGACAGCCGCGTCCGCGAAAAGCGCCGCTGTCGCGGCGGTCGCGGTGCAGACGATGTGCGCCCCCCGGAGGGCATTCATCGCATCCAACTCGACATGGAGACGATCGACGAGATCGGGCGCTTCGGTGCGCGCGCGTTCGATGAACGCATTGCCTTTGTCGCGTGATCGCGCGACGACGCGAACCTCGGTGATCGGGCGGACGGCGCAGACCGCCTGCATCTGCGTCATCGCCTGCGCCCCGGTGCCGAACAGGGCGAGCACGCGCGCATCGGGGAGCGCAAGCAGGTCGGTCGCCGCGCCGGAGACCGCGCCGGTGCGGAGCGCCGTGAGATAGGTGCCGTCCATGATCGCGAGGGGCGTGCCGTCATCGGGGTTGATGAGGCAGACGACCGCGTGGATCGTCGGCTTGCCCCGCGACGGGTTGCGCGGGAAGACGGAAACAACTTTCATGCCCAGCCCGCCGACCGACGGCACCATCGCCGGCATGAAGAGAGAGACGGCGTCCATCCCGGGGACATCGATGGGCGTCCGCAGTGGCGCGGTTGCGGTGCCTGCACTCAGTTCGCGGAAGGCCTGCTTCATCAGTGCAATCGCGTCGGCCATCGGCACGAGTGCGCGAATGTCGGCGGCGGTCAGTGCGAGCATAGCGCTTCTCCTCGGTGGCTACCAAACCGTTTCCGGTTCCATTCCTAATTCCAACCGCAATTTGCAAACGTGAGATCGTCAACCGTCCGTGCTGAATCCTCGTTGATATCCGAACCAACGGCCCATCCTGCCATACGAGCGTCGCCTTCGCAACGTGAAAAAGGGGTCCACCCAGGGCGTATGCACCCGGATTGCCCGCTCCCGTGGTACGCGCGACCGCCGGGCCGATCGCCCACCCTGCCGGATGGCGGGCAGGACCGCCGTGCGATCACCTCCTTTTCTGGCGGACGGCGCAACGCCTGCCGTGAAAGAATGTGAGTATTCCTGTGAGTATTCCTGTGAGTGTCTCATGGCGCGCGCCCGCTGCGCCCGCTATCCTGTAGGGAGCGGCGCCGGTGGGTGTGCCGCATGGGGAACGTGGGGCATGGCCGAGGGGCCACCCCAGCGGACAAGGAGGATGCAGGATGGCGGCACAGCACGAGACGACAGCAGGAGTACCAGCAATCGCGGTAGTATCGGAGGAATCGTTAGCGCCGGAGACGCGGGCCGGTCTGGGCCGCCGTGGGCTGATCGCGGCGGCGGCGGCCTTCGTGGCGGGGCTGGCGGTGCAGGGGGCGACGGACTCTGAGCGCGTGTCGGCGAACGGCGCCGCCTGGACGATGCCCTACGACAGCGGGACCCAGAACACCAATTCCGCCCTCATATCCTTGACGAACAGTGGTCTCGGCTCCGGTGTGTCTGCAAACAGCCATGGCAATGCCATCTACGGTAATTCGAATGCCGCTCTCTACTCCGGCTTAGCGGGGGTCTTCGGGATAGGCAACGGCATGGGCACCTACGGCGTCCAGGGCACCAACATCAGCGGCGGCACTGGGATGTACGGGAACGGCCTCAACGGCGGCATCG
>JBBSII010000284.1:0-6089 GCA_038232175.1 Thermomicrobiales bacterium | reverse complement strand
TACGCCGTCGTCAATTGCCGGGGGGCACCGCCCGCCGTTGGCACGAGCCAGAGGTTCGAGACCGTGCGATCCTTCGCCACATCCGTCCGCATGACGACGAAGACGACGCGCGTCCCGTCCGGCGACATCTGGAACTCACCGATGATGCTGAGCGCGAACAGGTCATCGTTCGTGATTGTGCGCGTCCCCGTTGATGCCATGAGAAACCCTCCGGGATAGTAGCCAGTAGCCAGTAGTCAGTAGTCAGTAGCCGGTAGTCGGTAGCCGGTAGCCAGTGAATGCGAACAGCATCGATGGAATCATACTCATCAAAGGCAACGAAGCCTACCACGCGCCGTCCGACTACTGGCTACTGGCTACTGGCTACTGACTACTCGCTACTCGCTACTTCTCCATACGACAAATCCCACAATAACAATACCGTCATGGTAAGGTATGTTCACATTATGGCAAGATGGGGTACAATGCACAGCAGCGACGAACCGTCTAGCAAGCGTGGAATCCGGGCCCGCGCCGGGGGCGTCGCGACGAGAGGGACCACCATTGGAGATGCGGCAACCCGACCCACGGCAGGACCCCCGCGCGATGGACGCGCGGCAGGCGATGGACGCCCGCGCCCGCGATGAGGAGCGGCAGCGGCGCGACGCGACGACCATCAACAACCTCCAGCAACAGATCGACGAACTGCGCGCCCTCGTGCGCGATCAGGTCGCGCGGGGCGGGCGGGGGAACGAGATCGTGAAGAGTGTCGAGGCGGCCATCGCGGATGTTCGCGCGGACCTCGACGACCATCGTCGCGGCCAGGTGCAGTACGCGCAGGCACGGCAACTCGACGAGAACCGCATCCGCGCCGCGCTCGCCGACATGCACGGCGGCATCACCGAGGCGCACTCCTCCATCCGCACGTTGCAGGCGCAGGCGACCGAACTGATCGAGCAGACCCGCGCCCGCCGCGACACGACCGATGTGACGAACCGCCGCTTCGATGAACTCCAGTCGCAGATCACCCGCACTTTCGCGCAGCAGGAGCGGCTCGTCGATGTGATGAAGGGGCTGCGCGAGAGCATCGAGGAGGTGCGCGTTGAGGCGGCGCAGGCGCGGCGGGACTTCCAGCGCTTCGAGGACGCGATCCGCATCGTTGATAGTGAGGCGAAGCGGCGCATCATCGAGGTGGACCAGCGGATCGACGTGATCCCCCCGCGCGTCGAGGAATCGCTCAAGCGGGTCGCCGCTGTCGAGACGGCGTTTAAGAGCGTCGGCGAGGAGTTCGCGCGCCTGCACAATGGCCTGACGAACCTCGCCGCCATCGATGTGCGGCAGGAGGAAGTTTACCTGACGTTCAATGAGCAGGCGCTCGAACGGCACGACCTCGTCCTCGAACGGCTGGAGGAGGTGCGGCAGCAGGGCGACGCGATCGACCGCGACCTGCGCCACGCCGCCGAGGAGCGGGACACCTACCTCGCGAGCCGCATCGATCTCTCGGACGACGCCCTGCGCGACGTGGCGCACCGGATCACCCTCGTCAACACGCGCGTGGACGAGGTCGGGCAGCGCGCCGGCGATGTCCGCAAGGAACTGGCGCGCGCCTCCGAGCAGCAGGTGCGGTCACGCTTCAAGCAGGTGCAGCAGGAACTTGAGGAAGTGGTCGAACTGAACCGCCGCATCGTCACCTCCGATGGTGGCATGGACGACCCGCCGCCCCGCCCGACCCTTCGCAGCCTTGACCAGCGCGATTACGCCACTGGTCAGGGCTCATAGGGGGATGGGACTAACCGCGAATACTGCCCAGAGGGCACCCGGAAGGACGCGAAGAGGAGAAGAGAATACAAAATCTCTTCTTTTCTCTTCCCTTCTTCGCGTCCTTCGCGCCTTCGCGGTTCAATTCCCACTCTCTTGAGGGAGGTTCGACGATGGCAACGGCCGCACCGACGACAACGCTCACCCGGCGCATCATCCCCTGCCTCGACGTGACGGCGGGTCGCGTCGTCAAGGGGACGAAGTTCGCGGCATTGCGCGATCAGGGCGACCCGGTCGAACTCGCGGCGCGGTACGACGCGGCGGGCGCGGACGAGTTGACCTTCTATGACATCACCGCCTCTAGCGACGACCGCGCAACGATGATCGATGTCGTCCGGGCGACGGCGCGGCAGGTCTTCATCCCGCTCACCGTCGGCGGCGGCGTCCGCACGACAGACGACATCGCCCTGATGCTGCGGGCGGGCGCGGACAAGGTCTCGGTCAACTCCGCCGCCGTCGCGAACCCGCAACTGATCGCGGACGGCGCGCGGCGATTCGGCAACCAGTGCATCGTCCTCTCCATCGACGCGAAACGCCGCCCGGACGGCGCGTTCTGGGAGGTCGTGACGCACGGCGGCAGGCGGCACACGGGCATGGATGCGCTAGAATGGGCGACACGCGGCGTCGCACTCGGCGCGGGCGAGATCGTCCTCAATAGCATCGACGCGGACGGCACGCGGGACGGGTACGACCTCGCGATCACGTCGCAGATCGCCGCCGCCGTGGAGGTGCCGGTGATCGCGTCCGGCGGCGCGGGCACGCTCCAGCACCTCGCGGACGCCCTGACAACCGGGGGCGCGCACGCCGTGCTCGCGGCGGGCATCTTCCACGACGCCGTCTTCACTATCGCGGAAGCGAAGGAATATCTCGCCGCGCAGGGCCTCCCGATGCGGCCCGTCACCTCGGTGTGACGCCATGAATCAGTGGTGGAAAGACCCGGTTGAGGCACGTCGTGTCGCCCGCTGGTCGTTCCCTGCGATTTGCGCGCTCGGCGCGTACGCGGCAGTTGGGCCGCTTGGCGGGTTGATTGGCTTTCTCCTCCTGCCCGTCATCTTCGCCGCCGCCTTCTTCGAGGCGCGCGGCTCGCTCTTCTTCCTCCAATTCGCACATCTGCGGCCGCCGGGGAGCCATCGCGGCCCGGCGTGGTGGCCGTGGCTGGCGATGATCGTCGGCAGCATCGTGGCGCTGGTCGCGGGTACCTGGCTCGGCGGCATCGTCGGCGACGACCTCAATCGCACCGCCGGCGACGCCATCATGGGTGCGGCGCTCGCAGCGGCGGCGGCGCTCTTCTTTGCGGGCCTCTTCACCCTGCTCGGCTACTGGATTGACAAGGAGCTCGCCGGGTGGATCGACCGGCAGGGCGAGGAAGAGATGCCGGAGCAGTACCGCGACAAGAAGCAGAAGCGGAAGCGCGACCGCCGTTCCACGGGAAACGACTGAACGACACATTCTCCTTTTTCTCTTCCCATCTCTGTCTCCTCCGTGCCTCTGTGGTTCAAGGGCCGTTGTCCTTTTGACACGCCCATACCCCTCCGCGCATACTGCGGTGGGGAGTGTGCGAGCATGGCGGAAGGCAAGCAGCGTTGGGTGTGGTACGGGTGATTGTCGGGGTTCCGCTGCTGGCACTGCTCGTTGGTGTCCCTGGCTGGCTCACTCTTCGCTTGCTGCTCGCGGGGGACGCGGTGCGCCCTTCCCAAGTGCACGGCTCCCCTGCCCTTCGAGGGAGGGGGCTGAGGGGTAAGAATATCCCCACCATCATCGACGATCTCACGCCCCTTGAATGCATCTACCTCGCGCTCGCGATCGGCATTTTCATCGTCGGGCCAATCGCGCTCGTGCTGGCGATGGTCGGGGTTTTCTCGCTCTGGCTGCTCGCGCTCATCATCGCGCTTGCCTCGGTCGTGCTCGGTCTCGTCGTGTGGCGGCAGGCGCTGCCCGTCGTCGCGTGGCGGTGGGAGCGGGCGGGGTGGCTCCTGCTCGCGCTGCTCGCGGTGGCGGCGGCGCTCTTTCTCCGGCCCGGCGAGACGTTGATCGGCGGCGAGGACACCGGCATCTACTACAACAGCGGCGTCGCGATGGCAAAACAGGGAAGCATCGTCCTCCACGACCCCGTGCTGGCGGGCATCGACGGCGACAAGGCAACGGTGCGGCATCTGCTCGGCAAACTGGACGCGCGGCGCTACCTCCTCTACGGCGACATCCGGCTCACGGCCTTCTACACCGACGCCACGAGCGGCGAGATCGTGCCGCAGTTCCTTCACCTCTGGCCCGCGTGGCTGGCGATCTTCTATGCCCTTTTCGGCACGCTCGGCCCCGCGTTCGCGCCCGCGATCTTCGGGCTGTTCGGGCTGACGGGCCTCGTGCTGCTGGCGCGGCGGCTGTTCGGCTGGCCCGTCGCGCTGATCGCGGGGCTGTTCCTCGCGCTCAACGGCATCGAGGTCTGGTTCGTCCGTCAGACGTACACCGAAGCGTACCAGCAGTTCGCGCTGATGGCGGCGCTGTTCGGGTTGCTGCTACTTGAGGAGCGGCGCTCACCGGCGATCATGCGGCTCGGGGCGGTCGTCGCGGCGCTCGCGCTCGGCAACGCCGCCCTGACGCACGAGGAAACGATCTTCCTCCTGCTGCTCGTCACGGCGTACGCCGTCGTGCTCATCCTCCTGCGGGCATGGCGGCAGGCGCACACCTGGTTTTTCGCTATCGCGGGCGGCATGGTCGCGCTGGCGGTGGTGCAGGCGGGCGTCTTCGCGCTCGGCTACACGGAGGGGCTGTGGCACCACGTCTACCGCAACATCTGGCATCAGCGCGTGCCGCTGCTCGTCGCCGGGGTCGTTGGGCTGATACTCCTCGTCATCAGCGACCGGCTGCGCGCCCGCTGGTGGCCGCTTGTTACGCACCCGCGCGCGCGACGCTGGACGCCGTATACGCTCGCGGCGGCGACGGCGCTCTACGCCTGCTACGGCTACCTCCTCCGTCCGCGCATCCTGACGGGGCATGCGGGGTCGCTCGCGTCCTACATCGGCGCGCCGACGCCCGCCGGGCACGACGCGAACCTCGTGCGGCTCGGCTGGTACTGGTCGCCGCTCGGCGTGCTGCTGATCGCCCTCGGCGCGACGCTCCTGATCGCGCGCGACCTGAACCGGCTGACGGGCGGCCTGCTCGCCTTCGCGCTCGTGCATACCCTCATCTTCGTCAACGAGACGTACACGGACGACAAGTACATCTACGCGCTGCGCCACTACGTCCCGGTTGTCATGCCGATCTTCGCCCTCTTCGCGGCATACGCGGTGTGGAACCTCTGGCCTACCCCCCGGCTCCTACCCAAAGCGGGAAGGGGAGTGGGGCGCACGGCTGTGCGCCCCTCCTGCTCCCCCTTCCCCACGGGGGAAGGGGGTTGGGGGGTTAGGTTCCCCATCGCCCGCATTGCCGGCTGCACCGCCGCCGCGCTGCTCGTGCTCTTCTTCGTCGCGACGCGCGCGGGGACGTGGACGGTGCGGCGGTACAGCGGCGTTGAATCGCAACTGGGGCAGATCGCGCGGCAGTTCCCGGAGAACAGCCTGCTCCTCTTCAGCGGCGACCGCGACCAACCCCACCTGCTCGCGACGCCGTTCCAGTTCATCTACGGGCGCACATCGTTCGTCATCAGCACAAACAACCCGAACGGCGACCTGCTGGAGGCGTGGCTGACCCGCGAGAGCGCGACCCGCCCGGTCTACGTCCTGATGGGTAACGACGGCGGCAAACTCTTCCTCCCACACGCGCGGCTCACGCCAGAGCAGCGATTCGGCCCCGCGTTCACGGTGACGCTCAACGACTTCGAATCGCTCCAACTCCAGAAGCCGCACAACCCGCAGCGGAACGACCTGCGGTACACCGTCTACCGCTTCCAGCCCGCCGGGTCCGATCCGCCCCTCGGCGCGCCGCCCCTGACGATCACGGCGGGGCAGGCGGACGAGCAGTACAACGTCGCGGGTTTCTACGGCATCGAGCACGATCAGGGCGACCCGACGCTCTACCGCTGGACCGGCCCCACCGCCCTGCTGCGCGTCCCGTGGACGGCGTCGCTGGCCCGGAGCGGCGGCACGGTGACGCTGCGCCTCGCGGGCGGGAAGCGGCCCGCCGCGCTTGGCGTCCCGGCGCACGCATGGATCGCGCTCGACCCGTCTGGTCGCAGCGCACTGGACGCGCTGCTGAACAAGGTCCGGACCGTGCCGCTCAACGAGCGGATGCATCACCGGAACGAGGTCGCCGCCTTCGGTGCTGCTGCGCTGGATGCCGTGTCTCCCTGGCTGGAT
>JBBSII010000283.1:0-6110 GCA_038232175.1 Thermomicrobiales bacterium | reverse complement strand
GTCGTCCGGCGTGTCGCGCGCGATGCCGAGCGGGACGGCCTCACCGCCGTATTGTGCGACGAGCGCGGCCAGCATCGGGCGGTTCGCGTCCACGATCTGCCCGGCGCGCAATGGCTGACCGACCGGAACGAGTTCGTCGCCAGTGGAGAGCAGCGCGACCCGTGGCCGACACACGACCGAGGGCTGCGCGACACCGGCAGCGGCAAGGAGCGCGAATTTGCCCGGATCGAGGCGAGTCCCGGCGTTCAAGAACATCTGACCGGAGTGGATGGTCTCGCCTTGACATCGCACATTGGTCCCAGGCAGGAGAGGCCGACGGATAGCCACGGTCGCCGCACCACCGTCCGTATCCTCGACGCGCGTGACTGCGTCCGCACCGACCGGCAGCGGCGCGCCCGTCGTGATCGCGACCGCCTCCCCTGGCCCAACCGGGGGCGCGGCGGTGGTACCGGCGGGTTGCATCCCGATCACTCGCAGCGTCACAGGCGTGGAATCAGATGCCCCGATAGTATCGGCGGTGCGGAGGGCGTACCCGTCCATCGCGCTATTGGTGAAAGAGGGAAGGTCGCTCGCCGCCAGCAGATCGGCGGCGAGCGTGCGTCCGAGAGCGCGATCGAGCGCAATCGTCTCCGCGCCACAACGCTGGAAGTGCGCGAGCACTCGCTTCTGCGCCTCCGAAACCGCGAGGGGGCGCGGCGTCTGCATGGGGGCAATAACGTCCCTTCTCGGCAGGCCCGTGCGGCGGAGTTTACCCCTTCAGGCCTTCCATCGCGGTCACCAACTCGCGGACGGCCTCGGCGGAGCGTTGGAGCGCGCCGTACTCATCGGCGGTCAGTTCGATCTCGATCACCTGCTCGCGTCCGTTCGCGCCCAACTTGCAAGGGACGCCGACGAAGAGGCCGTGCACGCCGTACTCACCTTCGAGCAGCACCGATGTCGGCAGAATGCGCTTCTTGTCCAGCAGGATCGAATCGACCATCGCGCAAACGGAGGACGCGGGCGCATAGAAGGCGCTGCCTGTCTTCAGGAGGTTAACGACCTCCGCGCCACCATTCGCCGTCCGCTGCACAATCGCGTCGATGCGCTCCTGCGAGAGCAGCGCGGGCAGGGGGATACCGGCGACGGTCGTGTAGCGCGGCAGCGGCACCATCGTGTCGCCGTGCCCACCGAGGACGAACGCGGTGACATCCTCGACCGAGACGTCGAGTTCCTGCGCGATGAAGGTGCGGAAGCGCGCGCTGTCGAGGACGCCCGCCTGCCCGATGACGCGCTCCTTCGGGAAGCCGGAGGCCTCCAGCGCGACGTGGCACATCGCGTCGAGCGGGTTGGAGACGAGCAGCAGGATCGTCTCCGGCGACTGCGCGACGATCTGCTCCGTCACGCTGCGGACGATGTTCATGTTCGTGCGGAGGAGGTCATCGCGGCTCATGCCAGGCTTGCGCGCGATGCCGGACGTGATGACGACGATGTCCGACCCCGCCGTCTCCTCGTACCCGTTCGTGCCAGTGATGAGCGTGTCGTATCCCTCGACCGGACCGGACTGGTTGAGGTCGAGCGCCTTGCCCTGCGGCAGCCCCTCCACGATGTCGACAAGCACGATGTCCGCGTAATCGCGCTCCGCGAGACGCTGCGCGGTCGTGCCGCCGACCATCCCCGCACCCACGACGGTAATCTTCTTCCGCGACCCTGCCATCGTCCCCTCCCTCCGCATCGGTTGATTCACGATCGTATCCCGACTACCGGGGAACGCATCGTATCACAGCGACGGGGAAAGATGGGGAATCCCCCGCCACCGTCAGGCGCGCGGGGTGTTCGCCCGATCAAACGATCACTTTCCAGTCGTAGACGATGCGGCTGTACCAGAAGAACGCGAGCAAAATGACCGAAATCATGAGCAGGCCAACCGCCGCGCACACCCCCCACCGCCCGTGCCGCGTGAGCCAGCCGAGCGCGACGCCCACGCCGAGCGAGACGGCGGGCAGCGCGTACAGCGGGTACCGCACGTAGAGCCGCGCTACGATCCCCACCACCAGCATCGCCGCCGCCACCGTCAGCCACACGGAGAGGGTCAGGACGAAGGACGAAGGACTCAGGACTGAGGGGGAATCGTCAGGCGCGGGGTCGGTTGCAGAATCACTCCCTTTCCCTCTCCATCGCCGCCGTGAACTGAGCACATCGAAGTCTTTGGGCGATAGAGAGGGGCCGGGGGTGAGGCTCACCTCCCCCTCAATCCTCAGTCCTGAGTCCTCAGTCCTTCGGAGGATCGCGACGCCCGCGACACAGAGGATGATCGGCCAGACGCGATAGAAGGCGAACGACATCTCCCACGCCTCGCGCGCGAGGGCGACGGCGAGGTGGGGGGTGGTGACGGCGGGGAGGCCGTTGCGGTCGTCGGGGGTCGCGCCGCCGGTGCGGTAGAGGCGGGTCGCGGGAGCGGCCTGGACATTCGTCGCCTCCTTCTCGACCGACGCGAGGTGCCGACCGGCCAGCAAATCCTGCGCGGGGATGCGATAGAAGAGTGCGAAGGCCACGACCGCCGCCGTGACCGCCGCGACGGTGAACGGGGCAACGCCGCGTGCCCACGGACGCTCGCGCCGCCGCATGTTCTGCACGATGCGGGCGAGCAGGTAGAGCGTGACGGTCAGCGTCGTCAGGACGAAGACGCCGTAATGCGAGAGCAGTGTCAGGCAGATCACCGCGCCGAACAGCGCGCACCACCGCCAGCGTCGCGGCCCATCCAGTTTGTCGTAGCCGAGGATGAGGAGCGCGAAGAGGATGGTGAGCATCCCCTCTGCGAAGATGTTCGCGAAGATGCCCCACGAATAGACGATCCACCCCACCGGCATCAAAGCCATCGTCAGGATGGTGAGGTTCGCGACGCGCAGGTCGCCCGTCGCGCGGCGCGCGACGAACCAGAGCAGGCAAAACCGGGCGGCATCGATGCCGAGCGCGAAGAGAAAGAGCATCAGCGTCCGGTCACGGATGACCCACGAGAGCGGGAGCATCACGAGATACGGCGTTGGCACGTATAGGATCGTGTTCCCGCCGAACTCCTTGGATTCGACCGGCAGCAGGAGCATGTGCCGGTCCGCGACATCGGCGAAACGATGAAGGTGGAACGTGAGGTCGCCGATGATGATGCCGGGGTGCAGGACGCCTGCGAACCGCAACGCGAGCACGAACGCGACGATCACCGCCAGCCAGCGCGTGTCGCGCGCCGTTGTCGGCAACCCGCAGCGGCGGCAAAGCGGCGGCAGGAGGGTGCGGATCGCGGCGGCGACCACGACGACCATCACACCGGCGCGTGCGACGCCGCCCGCATCCTCCGTCAGGAAGAGGCGGTTCACGACGAGCAGCACCGCCATCCCCCCCACGAGCGCGGTCGCGGCGGCGAATGCGACTGCGCCACTGAATCCCGCGAGCAGCACCGCAAGCCCCCCGCACAGCGCGGCGAACCACAACAGGAACGCGATCCGGCGCGGTGGCGGGGCAAGGCCACGATCCAGCGGGTGCAGTTCCACACGCTCCACGGCGACGCCGAGTGGACGGCGGTCGCCGCGCGGCGAGAACGGGGCCGTGGAAAGCGTCAGCGTGAGGGAGCCATGCGTCATCAGCGCGGCGGGCACCGCAACGTGATACTGCTGAAAACCTGGCGCGACCGGCAGCGTCGCAACCTCGACGCCGTTCGCGAGAATGCGGGTGTCGGGTGCGGGGTTGATCGAACCCGCGAGGATGAGATCGACCCCGTACGCGCCCCCACCGATGCCGGGGAAGAGAATATCGCTCGTCCCGCGCGTCCACCGGAAGCGTGTCCCGTGATCGATGCCCTGTTGCCGCTCCTGCGCGTTGAAGTCCCGGACGAGCGCGGTGTCGTGCGGAGAATCACCGATGCCGAGCGCCGTCGTGGGCCGGTACTGATACGCCGCCGCCAGCAGCAACGCCGTGCAGCACACCGCCGCGAGCGACCACGCCAGCGCCCGGCCAACCGTCCGAGCGCGCGTGCCCGACAAACGCCACTGGGAGAAGTTCATCCGAACCATCCGCGATCTGAACCTCATACCGATGGGTGAACGCCGCCGCGAGCGACAACACTGTTCTTCGTTCTTCGTTCTTCACCGTTCGCTGTTCGCTGTTCGCTGTTCGCTGTTCAGAAGAGCGTGTGCCCCGCGACCCGACGCTCGTGATCGAGGAGCCACCGTTTGACGTGGACGCCCCACATGTAGCCGGTGAGGCCACCATCGCTGCCGAGCACGCGGTGGCACGGCACGATGATCGAGACCGGGTTCCGGCCCACCGCCCCGCCCATCGCCTGCGCCCCGTGCGGCTGGCCGAGCGCGAGCGCGAGGTCGCGGTACGTCACCGTCTCGCCGTACGGGATCTCTAGCAGCAACTCCCACACGCGCCGCTGAAACGGCGTCCCGCCGAGGTCCAGCGGCAGATCGAACGCGCGGCGTGCACCGCCCAGGTACTCCGCCAGTTGCCGCGCCGCATCCGCGAGCGCGTCCGCGTCGGGGACGAAGGACGCGGCGGGGCAGTATCGCCGGAGGGCGTCGCGCGCGGTCGGCATCTCCCCGTGCGCCGCGATGATCAGCGCGCACATCCCCCGCTCCGTCCCCGCCATGAGGATGTCACCCACGGGCATCGGGACGGTAGAGTATGCGGTAGCCGCGCGACACATTACCAACGCGTGAAGAGACTGGACGTTGACAACTCCAGTACCGGTAGCACGCGGGACTTAACGTCCTCCCCCGTATGTGCGATGACAAGGAGACGATACACGCCGTTCTCTAAAACGAAGACTTCGACGGTTTGGGGATCGGGATCAATGATCCAGTATTCCAGCACCCCAAAGTGTGCGTACCGCTCGTATTTGAATTTCCGATCTCGGTCGCGCGTTGACTCCGACGCTACTTCGATGCACAGATCGGGGGCGCCACGAACGCGCCCGTGCATGTCAATGATGTCGAGCCGTTCCCGCGAAATAGAGAGGACATCCGGCTCATACACATCATGCGGCCCGAGTATGATTGCGAACGGAGCGGGATAGACGCGACCAAGATTATGCGCCCGCACATGCCCACGAAGGATTGACTGCACTTCCCTTACCGCCCATTGATGTGCCTCAACGGGTGCAGCAGTCACGAATACCTCCCCATCAATAATCTCGTAACGATTGCCATCGTCCGGGAAGGTTTCGTAGTCTTCGTAGGTCAGTTTGGTTTTCGTCGCCACGGCGTGCCCCCTTGCTACGCGGGAAAGTGTACGATCATTGTACCCTACGCGCGGGCGGCGCGGGCGAGGCGTTGGGCTTCGTTGTGGGCGAGGCGGGAGGGTTCGGGGAGTTTCGTCCGCACGGCGCTCCGTTGGACGATCGCAACCGCCTCATCGAGCGCGATGCGGTGCCCGACGGAGACATAGACCGGCGCGACGCCCCGCCGCGTGCGGAGGACGATGGCGACCACCTCATCCTTATCGACGAGCGGCGCGGTGCTGCCCGCTTCGTCCGCCAGCGCCGCGTACCGCCCGACGAGGATCGACTTCGCGCAGCCGAGCGTTGGCAGGTTGACCGCGAGGCCGAGGTGGCAGGCGAGGCCGAAGCGCCGGGGGTGCGCCCGTCCCTGACCATCCGCGAGCAGCACGTCCGGCGCTTCCGGCAACTGCTCCAATGCGGCGACAGCGGCGGGCAACTCGCGCCACGAAAGCAGCCCCGGCACGTAGGGGTACGCGAGCGGCGCGTCACCGGAGACGATGGCGATGGGGTCGAGATCGGGGTACGAGACGAGCGCGGCGACCGCGATCGCGCGATCCGCGCCGAGGTGGATATCGACCGCCGCGATGGTGCGTGGCGGGTGCGCGAGCGGCTCCTCCCGTACCATCGCTGCCCAGACGCGCTGCTTCGCGATCGCGTCGCGCGGCGGCTCGGTGGGGTCGGGTAGGTATGCGGGATTGATGGTAATACGCATCTATTTCACACAGTATCCTGGTAGCGGGGGGGGGGGGGGGCGCGGGGGGGGGGGCCGGCGGGGGGGCCGCCCCCCCCCCCCGCGCCGGAAAAAACACCACCCCGCGCCGGAAAAAAAGAAGTAGGCGGGGGGGGGGGGGGGGAACCC
>JBBSII010000282.1:0-6122 GCA_038232175.1 Thermomicrobiales bacterium | reverse complement strand
TCCGCATCGCGGAGGGCAAGATTGCGGAGGTATGGCGGAGCGCGGACGACCTGGGCAGGGTGGTGCAGATTGGAGGAAAGATCGTGCCGTCAGATCGGTAGGGGTGTAACGTGGAGGAATCTACAGAACTTCGCGGACACAACCAGCGATGGCAGGGGAGAGCCTTGTCATAGGCTGCGTCGTGTAGATCAGGTACACCCCAGGTTGACAAGCCCATACATCGGCCATCGTCGGCGGGAAATCGGCGGCGCGAGGCGATGGAACGCGCTGATCGACGCGATGGAGCCGCCCCGCAGGACGGCTCCCCAATCGGCACGCGGTAGACGGCGGGGACGGTCGCGCTCGAGCGCGCTGCCGCGCCCGTTCGCTAGCCGTCGCCGAGGCGGCGGATGAAGGAGGCTTCCGCGCCCCCGCCCGTCCGGGGTGGCGCGGGCGACGCGCTCTGCAGGGCGCGCTGGTACGCGAGGAACTGCGCCGTCTGCGCGTCGCTCGCGTCCGGGAACTCGACGTAGCTGGCGACCTTCCCGTCGCGCACCTCCACCGTCCCGTTGGAGATGATCCGCTCCACTCCCGCCGCGCGGTAGATGTCGGCGCGCACCTCGGTGCGGATCCGCACCGTCGTGCCGGAGACCTGCGGGGCACCCACGATGGTCAGTTGGACATGATTGACGATGAAACTGCCCTCGAGATTCATGCGGAAGGCCGCAACGCCGATGCACGGGGCGGCTTCTGTGCAGCGCGGCCCACCGACGTTGCGGATGTCGTCGGTCACCAGCGCCAGCGTTCCCGGGACGTCGTAGCGGTTGCGCACGTCGTTGAACCGTTGGACCACGGTCGCGGGGTCGTCCGCCGCCGCGACCCCGAGGGAGGCGGGAAGCACCGCCATTGTCAGCAGCGCAACGAGCAAGCCTTTCCAGAGTCGCATGACACCCAACCTTTCCTGTACCCGCTATGGAGCGACCTGCTCCGGCCCCACGCCAATCGTCGGGCGGATGCGCCGGGGTCCGCCGGGCGCGGACGGCTTGCGTCGCCCCCGTCCGTCGGAACCCCCGACACACGCGAGGATACGGGGTCAGGGCAGCGGCAAACGTCCGGTGAATTACCCATTTCCCGGGGGCGGGTGGTACCCAATTCGTCGGGCGAGAGATGGGGTCGCCGGGGAATGATCTGCGGGGCGCTCAGAGTAGGAGATGGAGGAATGCGTATGAGGTCGCATCCGCCTTGCTGTGCACATCGATCTTCCGATAGATGTTCTCGACATGTCGCTCCACCGTGCGCACGCTGATCGAGAGCGTATCCGCCATCTCCCGGTTGCTTTTCCCCGCAGCGATCAGGCGCAGAACCTCGCCTTCCCGGCGACTGAGTCCATCGGGATCGGAGACGCGCTGCTCGTCACGCCTCGGGAGTCGGGCGGCGAGGGCATCCGCGCGGGCGAGGGCGGGTTTGGCGCCCAGAGGATCGCAGATCGCGCGGACGTCATCGAGGGTGGCTGCGGCGTCGGCACGTTGGCCGACGGCGATGAACCACGCGGCGCGGGCGAGTTGAGTCAGGGCGCGTTCGTAGGGAGCGGCGCAGGCGTCGGCGAGGGCGAGCGCGGTATCGAGATGCGTGGCAGCGTCGGCGACACGGCCCCTGTCGGTGTCGAGTTCACCGAGCAGACGGTGCGCGGCGAGCAGGGCGAGCGGTTGCCGGGGTTCGATCGCGTGGGCGAGGGCGCGTGACGCGCTGTCGCGGGCGCGGCGCGCATCCCCCGCCTGCCGATGGTAGCGCGCCCACAATGCCTGCCCCTCGGACTGACCGAGCACACTCTCGCTCCACGCCAGCCAGCGGTCGTGCGCGTCGAGCCACCGCCTCGCGTCGGGCAGATCGCCCGCATCGAGGGCGAGGGCGACCGCGACCCGCAGGACGATGATGGCGGTATCGAAGTAGGCGACCGTCCCCGGCGCGGTCGCACTCCCGGCGGGGAACCGCTCCCGCACCGCCCATCGCGCCCGCTCGGTATCGCCCCGCAGGAGCGCGAGGGCGGCGAGGTAGCGGAGGGCATTCATCCGGGAGCCGATGTTTCCCCGCGCATCGTTGCAGCCCATTATCGCCAGCCGCACCGCATCATCCCATGGCCCCTCCACCAGCAGGAGCGGCAGGCGCATGAAGCGCGGCGGGAACGCCGATGGTACCGTGCCGCTCGCCCGCGCCCACTCCGCCTCCGCCCCCTCCGCCAGCCGCCGCCGGTAGGCGATCTCCTGCGTGCGGTAGGGCAGCGCGACCAGCTCGATCTCGCGCCGCGCGGTGATGGACGCGAGGGCAATGTTGCCCCGTTGCAGGCAGAGGTCGTGGGCGTGGGCATGCAGGGTTGCGGCCGCATCGGGCATCCCGAGCACGGCGTATGCGGCCGCAAGCCCATGGCCCCACCACTCGTCGTGCCACGCCTCTGCCGCGAGTTGCTCGCCCAGCTCATACGCCTCACGGTATCGCCCGACATGCACACGCCACAGCGCCACCACCGCGCGCTTGTCGAGCGATTCGTTCTCCATGCCGAGCACCGCGAAGTGCGCCCGCTCCGCGTCGGAGAGCGCCGCGATCGCGCCGATGCCCGCCTCCATCTCGGGCACACCGTAGACGACATCGCCCGCATGCGACGCGTATAGACCGCGTTGGAAGCGGGCGAAGGCGGCGAGCGTCCGGTCACCCGTTGACACGGCAAGGAGATGCGCCGCATCAATATATGCGCGCGCCTTCCCAACATCGGCGTACGGCAGCAGGAGCGCGCAGCGCAGCGCGAGCCAGCCGCGCTCCCCGGCATCCATCCCCGCCCGCTCCATCAACGCCAACACCGCCTCGTACCGGGCCACCGCCGTCAGCGACGCATACGCCGCTTGCGCGCGCTTCCCCGCTTGGAGCAGCCACGTCACCGCGCGGTCGTCGCCCGCGCATTGGAGATGGTACGCGACGGCGTCCGGGTCGGGTTCGCCACGGTGCGCAATCAGCGCTTCCGCGACCTGACGATGCAGCGCGCGTCGGCGGGCGGGTCGGATACCTGCATACACCACCTCGCGTACCAGTGCGTGTGGGAAGCGTGCGCCCGTTCCATCCGGTGTTTCATCGAGGAGCGACACCGCCACGGCAGGCTCAATCGTCGCGAGCAGCGTCGGCTCATCGCTCCCGCTGACGGCGGACCAGAGGTCGAAGGGGATTTCCTGCCCGATCACGGCGGCGATGACGAGCAGCCGTTGCGTCGTATCCCCCAACCGTGCGAGTCGGCGATCGATCACCTGCCGGAGGAGGGCGGGAATCCGCGTCCGGGTCAGATCGCCGACGGTCCACCCATCCGCCCCCCGACGCAGGACGCGCTCGGCTTCGAGCGACCGGAGCAATTCGCCGAGATAGAACGGATTGCCCTCCGCGCGCGCCTGGAGATAGGCGACGAGGCGCGCGGCGTCGCACTCCGCGAGGGGATGCCGCGCGACCACGAGCGCCGCCACGGCGTCATCGCCCAGTCGCGCGAGATCGAGGCGATCGGCGCGCGCCTCGCGAACGAGCACGGGCAGCAGCCGGTAGAGGGGGTGTTCGCGCGTCACTTCCTCCGCGCGATAGGCCGCGACGATCAGCACGGGCAGGGCGGCGAGTTCGCGGGCGAGGGCGCGGAGCAGATCGAGGCTCGCGGGGTCCGCCCAATGAAGGTCATCGAGCAAGCAGAGGACGGGCTGGCACGCGACGAGTGCGACGAGGAAATCGCGCATCTGCATGAAGACGTCGCTCTGGCTCGTGGACGCGCCGACCGTGCCGTGCCGGGAGAAGGCGGCGGGCGGCGGTGGCCGATGGGCGATTGGTTGATAGCCCGCAAAGAGTTCGACCCACGGACCGTACGGCGGGGTTTCGGTCAGATCGTAGCAGCGTCCGACGAGAGCGAGCGCGCCATGATCGCGCGCCTCGTGGCAGAGGGTTTCGGCGAGGGCGGTCTTACCGATCCCCGCCTCGCCGCCGATCAGCACGAGGCCGCCGTTCCCGACAAGCGCGGCATCGAGATGCTCGCGCAGGATGGCGAGTTCGCGCTCCCGACCGACAAGGATCGGCGATGGCAGAGTCGACGACACCGGGACCTCCCGAGAGCAGTGGTGGGACGATGCACCGATTATAGCGGGAGTATCCCCTGCGCGCCTGCGGCACGGTCGCGTCACTCGAGTGCCAATAACGGCCCCGACAGACTCACGTACGAAATAGTGGGTTCAGCCACTATCAGAGAGTGAGGTGTGTGCCCCTCGTCACGATTCGATTCAGGACCGATTCTGCTCAGTGACTTTGTCGGGGGCGATTACCGGAACGAGGACTGCGCATTGACGGTAGTATCCGTCGTGCTCCCGAATTTGTGCCGCTGATCATGCTGGGGTAGACCTCAATCTGACACTGCGTTGCACACCGGACGGCGCGTCGCCAAGCGGTCCCAAACGGGAAAGCCGCCACCCGAAGGTGACGGCCTGTCCTTGCTGACGGGGACGCTCGGTCCTTAGCCGTTGCCGGGGTTCCTGCCGTCCGTCGCCACGAACGACACGCAGTCGCCTTCGTTCTTGAAGGCGGGATTGTTGAACTTGGCGAAGCCGCCATCCTTGCACTTGTCCGCGCTCTTCGGCGGGCCGACCACCGTCGGCACCGAGAAGTTCGGCGCGCAGACGGTGAGCGTCGGGGTGTTATTTACGGCATCGGGGCTCTGGCACTCCGTGCCGCCGCCCGTGCCCGTCGCCTTCAGCGTCTCGGTGACGTCGATATACTGCCCACCCACACAGGCTGCCGTCGTGGTGACCGTGAAGGTGGTCGGGCTTGTGATCACCGGGGCGGTCGTCGGGCAGGTCTCGGAAAGGATCGAAAGGCTCTGGTATGCCGCGTTCCCGACCTGGGTCACCGTCACCACCTGACCGGAGCCGAGGAGCGTGCTAGGGTCGTCCGAGAGGAGCTGGATGTGGAAGGTGCACTGGAACGTGAGGGAGTTGCCGGTGGGCGCGGTGCAGCTCTTGGAGCTACCGGTGAAGTGATTCGCCCCCACGCTCGCGGGCAACACCAGCGCGCCGAGTAGCAGCGCCATCATGCCTGCCGCGATCAAAGATCGGAATCGTCGTGTCCGCATGTCGAACCCTCCCCATACTTACCATAAATCGATCGAGCCAACGGTGCAGCGGAACGCTATCCTCCCCCTCACGCGCGCGGCGCATAGGGGCCGCTCGCCGCTGCGAGCGGCCCGAGGTGGTGGATGGCGATGTTCAGCAGGGGACCGCGACGGTGGTCGTCGTCTGCACGCCCGTTGTCGCATCGGTCGCTGTCACCACCACGCTGGTCGGGTTCCCGGCTGAGGAACACGGAAAGGCGGGGTTTTGGTAGTTGAGTTGGTAGGGGCCGATGGCGCCCGTCGCCGTCGCCGTCGTGCTGTCGTTGCCCGTGAGTGAGCCCACGACCGTCCCGTTGCGCAGGAAGGTCAGGTCCAGCGACACCGTGCCGCCCGGCGTGAAGCCCGTCCCGCTCACGACGATGACGAAGCCGGTGGTCCCGAAGATTGTCGTGGTCGTCTCCGTCGCCGTGATGGCGGGGTGGAGGATCCGGACGAGCCTGCCGCCATCGGCGGCGTAGCTGACGCACTCGCCGGTGTTCGCGAAGGTCGTGCCGTCCGCGCGCGCGTAGTTGGCGTACCCGCCCTGCTGGCAGGCGTGCGCCGCGTCGCTGTTGCCCGTGTCGGCGGAGGCCACCGCGCCGAGGGTGAGCGCCCCCAGCAGCAATCCCAACACCGCGACGAGTCGAGCCATGATTGTTCGCATCGGTTGCTCCTCCATCGCGTTCCCCCACGGGGGATACCCTGTCCGGCTTGCGCCGCGTCTCTCGGCACAGGTGCGCCCATCGCCCCTGCGTGCTCCTTCAGTGTGGGCCATGAGCGCGCTCCCGAACAGGAACAGAACCGGAACAGTTGCGGCACAATCTCACACACGCTCCCTACAGGGACACTTAGAGCTTATCCGGAAACCCGGATAGATTTGGAGAAGAGCAGTTGGGCACATGCCAGATGCACAAACGCGACGTAGTTCGCCGTCTTCTTCTCCCACCGAACCAGCAGTCGGCGCGAGCGGTTCAGCCAACTGTGCGCC
>JBBSII010000281.1:0-6130 GCA_038232175.1 Thermomicrobiales bacterium | reverse complement strand
GGGTGGGGCTGGTGACTGGGACGAAGTCGTAACAAGGTAGCCGTAGCGGAAGCTGCGGCTGGATCACCTCCTTTCTAGGGAGTGAGGACGGTGGGGCGCCGCGTGAGCGGATCGACCATCAACCCTCTTCCAGGTCAAGCGATGCGCGCCGACCCCGTGGGGGGAAGGCGGATACAGCACCGGTCCGCAGCGGTGACGCGCGGGCAAAGCGGTGGGGGCGCCGAGGAGGGCCACCACCGGGCAGGGTGCCGACGGTTCGCACCCCACGGGCGAGCGCATCGCCGTTTCATGGTTCTTCCCTCTCCCCTTCCCCTCTGGTACGTAAGGTGCCATACTACGGTGGGCGTTTCGACGCCCACCGTTCGTTTGTGCGTCTGACAGCGGCGAGAACGCGCCCATCCCTGCGACATCGAAAGGCCTTCTCCCCATGATCCGTTGTCACGCCTGCGGCAGTGATGTCCCCGAAGGAGCACGGTTCTGCCAGAATTGCGGCGCGGCGCTTGGTGAGGCACGGGGCGCACCGGGCGACCTAATCCCCTCCCCTTCGATCCCTGTTGCACCACAAACGATGTCGCCCGTCGCTCCGATGGCGATGATGAGCAACGTGCCACCACCGTACGTCTACCCTGCTCCCCCGTATCCCATCGTTCCGCCGTATGCATACGCGCCGACCCGGAACGGGAAAGCAATCGCCGGCATGTGGCTTGGGATCGCGAGCATTGTCCCCGGTGTTTTTCTGAGTTGGATTGGTATTGTCATTGGGCTTGTTGGCCTTATTCTCAGTGCGATTGCACTCTCGGAGATGCGCCGTCCTGTGACGATCCCCGACCGACCGTCACCCGCGACGAATCGGTCACAGGCGGTGGCAGGTTTGATCCTCTCGATCATTGGTATTGTCAGTTCAACCGCATTTTTTATCTACCTTTTGAACAACCTTGAACGCTTCGGCGTCAAACTGACGACATAGCGCTGCGGCACTATTCCGGCCGTCGATGAGCGTGTACACTGCATCAGCAGGTGTTTGTACACGCGCGCATCTGTTCGTGTCGGAGGGGCTAATCAGGTGACGAGCACGGAAGTTTCGATTCTTGCTGGCTTAAACAGGGAGCAGACGGAGGCGGTCACGACCACCGAGGGGCCGGTGCTTATCGTCGCGGGGCCAGGGAGCGGCAAGACGCGCGTCCTGACGCACCGAATCGCCTATCTGCTCGCCGTGCGGCGCGTCGATCCGCATCAGGTGCTGGCGGTGACGTTCACGAACAAGGCCGCGAAAGAGATGAAGGATCGTTTAGAACGGCTGGTTGGCCCCCAGGTGCACAACCTGACGGTGGGGACGTTCCACTCCTTCTGCGCGCGCGTCCTGCGTCGGGACGGCGAACAGGCGGGCATCGCGCGCGACTTCACGATCTACGACGACGCGGATCAGATCGGTGCGATCAAACAGGCGATGCGCGATCTCAACCTCGACCCTAAGCAGTACGGCCCGCGCGCGCTCCTCAGCACGATCTCGGCGGCGAAAAGCAATGGCGTGAGCGCCGACGAGTTCGCGACAATGGCGTCGTCGTACTGGGAGGAAGTGACCGGGCGGGTTTATCCGGTCTATCAATCGCTCCTGCATCGCCACAACGCCCTCGACTTCGACGACCTGCTGCTGCGTACCTTGCAAATGTTCACCACCCACCCGGATGTGCTCGCGCGGTATCAGCGGCGCTATCAATACATCCACGTCGATGAGTATCAGGACACGAACCATGTGCAGTACCGGCTCGTGAAGGAGCTCGCGGCGGCGCATCGCAACATCTGCGTCGTCGGCGACCCCGACCAGAGCATCTACGGCTGGCGGCAGGCCGACATCCGCAACATCCTCGATTTCGAGCGCGATTTCCCGAACGCGAAAGTGCTGCTTTTGGAGCAAAACTACCGCTCGACCAAGCGGATTGTCGATGCGGCGCAGGCGGTCATCAGCATGAACACCGAGCGCAAGCCGAAGCGTCTCCTCACCGAGAACGCCGTGGGAACGGCGATCATCGTCCGCGAGCACTACGACGAGGGGCAGGAAGCGCAGTTCGTCGTGCAGGAGATTCAGCGATTGGTCACGACGGGCAAGTACCGCGCGAGCGACTGCGCGGTGATGTACCGCACCAACGCGCAGAGCCGCATCCTTGAGGAAGCGTGCATCCGCTTCGGCCTCCCATATCAGTTGATCGGCGGCACGCGGTTCTACGAGCGCAAGGAAGTGAAGGACGTGATCGCGCTGATGCGGCTGGTGCAGAACCCCGCCGATGGCGCGGCGTTCGAGCGCGTGATCGACAATACCCCGCTCGGGCGGGGCATCGGCAAGCAGTCGGTCGCCGCGCTCAATGCGTGGGCGCGCGCACACAGCACCTCACCGATCGCGGGATGTCGGGCGCTGGTCGAGGGCATGGAGCCGCTCCCGCCAATCTCCGGTCACCCCGCAACCGGGTTGGCGGACATGGCGCGGTTTGTCGCCGGAATGCGCGCGACGATGCTCGACACTGACATCGTTACCTTCTTCGATGCCCTGATGGAGCGATCCGGGTATCTGCGGATGCTCGCGGACGCGGGCGTCGAGGAATCGGATCGCGCCGAGAACGTGCACGAACTGCGGAGCGTCGTCGCGGATTACGCGACGCTCGAAGGGCAGACGGCGCTTCAGGTCTTCCTCGAGGAGGCCGCGCTCGTCTCCGATCAGGATATGTACAATCGCAACGCCGCCGACACGGAGAAGGCGACCCTGATTACCCTCCACGCCGCGAAGGGGCTGGAGTTCCCCGCCGTCTTCATCGTCGGCGTGGAGGAAAACATTCTGCCGCATATCCGCTCGCAGGAGAGCGAGCGCGAGATGGAGGAGGAGCGCCGCTTGTTCTTCGTCGGCATCACGCGCGCGAAGGAGCGGCTCTACATCACGCACGCCTTCAAGCGAAGCGTCTGGGGCAACGAGCAGTACGCCACCCGGTCACGCTTCATCGACTCGATCCCGCCCGATATCGTCGAGGGGACGAACGCCCCGGCGCGTCAACTCCCGATCGCCGCACCGCCGCAGAACACCGCGACGCGCTGGGATGCCCCGCGCCCCGCGCCATCACCAACGGGCGACGCGACATTCCGCGCCGGTGATCGCGTGTCGCACCCGAAGTTCGGCGATGGCGCGGTCGTCTCCGTCCGCGATCTCGGCGACGATCAGGAAGTGACGATTGCCTTCGTCGGCGCGGGCGTCAAAAAACTGATGGCGTCGCTCGCGCGCATTGAGAAGCGCCGCGCGTAAGAGGCGGTCGCACCCAAGCGACGAAACATCGGTATACTCACAGCAGTACGAGTGAATACGTGTGCATCGGCGTCGGTGCACCGCGATGGATCACGCACCATTTGCTTCCGCACGGAGGTACCGCATGGCAACCGCGACGACGAAGTGGGTCTCTCTTTTCCGTGATGGTGACGCAAACCACCGCGATCTGCTTGGCGGCAAGGGCGCGAACCTCGCGGAGATGACGAACGCGGGCCTGCCCGTGCCGCCCGGCTTCACGATCACAACCGCCGCGTGCAATGCGTACCTGGCGAGTGACAGCGCGCTGCCTGATGGATTGTGGGAGCAGGTGCTCGATGGGATGCGTACCATCGAGGAAGCGATGGAGCGCACATTCGGCGGCTCCAAGAAGCCGCTGCTCGTGTCGGTTCGTTCGGGCGCGAAGTTCTCGATGCCGGGGATGATGGACACGATCCTCAACCTCGGCTTGTCGTCGCAATCGTTGGACGCCTTGATTGCGGAGACGGACGACCCGCGCTTCGCGTACGATTGCATGCGACGCTTGATCCAGATGTTCGGCAAGGTCGTGCTGGACGTGAACAGTGAGTTGTTCGAGGACGCGATTGACCGTGTGAAGCGCCGGTTGCAGGTCTTCAACGACACGGAAATCCCCGCGCCGGAGTTGAAGGCGCTCGCGGATGAGTTCCGCGCGATCGTGCGGCGCGAGAGCGGGCGCGACTTCCCGGACGACCCGTATCAGCAGTTGCGACTGGCAATTGAGGCCGTCTTCCGCTCGTGGAACAACGCGCGCGCGATCCGGTATCGCCGCCAGAACAGCATCCCGGATGACCTCGGCACCGCCGTCAACATCCAGTCAATGGTGTACGGTAACCTCGGCGATGATTGCGCCACCGGCGTCTGCTTCACACGCGACCCGAACACGGGTGCGGTGGGATTATTCGGCGAATACCTGCCGAACGCGCAGGGTGAGGATGTGGTGGCGGGCGTCCGCACGCCGAAGCCCGTCGCGGAGATGGGCGATGACCCCGCGCTCAGCGAGGCGTACGGCTCGTTGCTCAAGATTGCGGAGCAACTCGAACGCCACTACCGCGACATGCAGGACCTCGAATTCACGATTCAGCACCGCGAACTCTTCATGCTCCAGACACGCAGCGGAAAGCGCACCGGCGCGGCGGCGGTCAAGATCGCGATTGACATGGCGAACGAGGGTCTCATTGCGCAGCGGGACGCTGTCAGCCGCGTCGAACCGGCGCAACTCGACCAGTTGCTGCACCCAATGATCGACCCGACCGCGCGGGTGCAGGTCTTGGCGACGGGCCTGCCCGCGTCGCCGGGTGCGGCGACCGGGAAAGTTGTCTTCGATCCCGACGAGGCACAGCGCCGCGGGCAGGCGGGCGAGCCGGTGATCCTCGTGCGCATCGAGACCAGCCCGGAGGACTTCCACGGCATGGTGGCGGCGCAGGGTGTGCTCACGGCGCGCGGCGGCATGACCTCGCACGCCGCCGTCGTCGCGCGTGGCATGGGCAAGCCGTGCATCTCGGGGTGCACCGCGCTCCAGATCGACTACGACAAGGGTGAGGTGCATGTCGCGGAGTTCACCTTCCGCGTGGGCGACTTCATCACCATCGACGGCGCGACGGGCAATGTGATGCTCGGCAAGGTGCCGACGACGGAGCCGACCGTCAGCGGCGACCTGGCGACGCTGATGGGCTGGGCGGACGAGTTGCGCCATCTGAAGGTGCGCGCGAACGCGGACACGCCGCACGACGCGACGGTCGCGCGCGAGTTCGGTGCGGAGGGCATCGGCCTCTGCCGCACCGAGCACATGTTCTTCGAGGGGACGCGCATCGACGCGATGCGCGCGATGATCCTCGCCACGTCGCGCGAGGAGCGCGAGGCCGCGCTCGCGGAGATCGAGCCGTTGCAGCGCGGCGATTTCGCGGGCATCTTCCGCGCGATGGCGGGCTACCCCGTGACGATCCGCACGCTCGACCCGCCGCTGCACGAGTTCCTGCCGAACACGCCGGAGGAGCAGGAGCAACTCGCCGCGAAACTTGGCATCCGCGCGCAGCTGGTGCGCGACAAGGTGCAGGCGCTCCACGAAGCGAACCCGATGCTCGGTCTGCGTGGCTGTCGGCTCGGCATCCTCTACCCCGAAATCACGATCATGCAGGCGCGCGCGATCATCACCGCCGCGCTGGATGTGCTCGCGGAGGGGATCGTCGCGGAGCCGGAGATCATGGTGCCGCTCGTCGGCACCGTCGAGGAATTGCGCCGTCAGCGCGAGGTGATCGTCAAGACCGTCGATGCGGTGCTGAAGGACGCGGGCAAGCAGGTGCCGTACACCGTCGGCACGATGATCGAACTGCCGCGCGCGGCGCTGATGGCGGACGAAATCGCGAGCGAGGCCGATTTCTTCTCCTTCGGCACGAACGACCTGACGCAGACGACTTTCGGCCTCAGCCGCGACGACGCGGGGCGGTTCCTGCCGCTCTATGTTGACCGGGGCATCCTGCCTGCCGACCCGTTCCAGGTGCTCGATCAACAGGGCGTCGGGAAACTCGTCGAAATCGGTACCCAACTTGGGCGGCAGACGAAACCTGAACTCAAGGTCGGCATCTGCGGCGAGCACGGCGGCGAGCCGTCGTCCGTCGCCTTCTGCCACCGCACCGGGCTTGATTACGTCTCATGCTCGCCCTTCCGCGTGCCGATTGCCCGACTCGCAGCGGCGCAGGCGGCGATTGCGAGCAGTGAACGGGATCGCTAGAGCGGGTTTGCAATGGCATTGAGGTGAAAGGATATTGGTGGTGGGGGGGGGGGGGCGGGCGGCGGGAGGGGCGGGGG
>JBBSII010000280.1:0-6147 GCA_038232175.1 Thermomicrobiales bacterium | reverse complement strand
CTGCCCCTCCAACCGGAAGGGGTTGATGTTGTTCGCGAGGAAGACGGGCATCGTCTCCGCGACTGCCTGCACGAGCGTCATCGCCGCGTCGAAGTCGCCCTGCACCTGCACGACCTGCGCGCCGTACGCCAGCGTCTGCCCAAGTTTGCCCGCCGTGATCTTGCCCGCCGGGATGAACGTCAGGGCGCGCAACCCCGCCCTCGCCGCGTACGACGCGAGGGAGGCGGAGGTGTTGCCGCTCGACGCGCACGCCACGATCGCCGCGCCCGCGTGCCGCGCGTGGGAGATCGCCCCCGTCATGCCGCGATCCTTGAACGACGCGGTCGGGTTCTCGCCCTCGTGCTTCAGGGCGAGCCGTTCGACACCCGCCCAGTTCGCAAGTTTACAGCCGCCCGCGCGGCACCCGGCGCAGCGGTCATCACCCTCGCCACAGTAGAGGTTCGTGTTCCCTTCCGGCGCGGAGACGATCGCGTCGTCCGGGAAGGGCGCGATCAACTCGCGGTACCGCCAGACGCCGGAGCGATAGGGGAACTCCCGGCTGCCGAGCCGCGCGTCCCACGTCGCCTTGAGCGCCGCGCCGTCGATCTTCGACAGGTCGCGCTCGACGGAGAGGAGGCCGCCCGCGCTGTCCGCGTTGCGCGGCGGGAGGATTGGGTAGGCCGCGCCATCCATGTCGCCGCGCAGGGTGGCGGGGATGAGATGAAGTTCGCTATCAAGAATCACGGCTATCCTCTTTCGCCTCTTGCTCACGTTCTTTCACTTCAAGGTTCTTCTGTATATCCAAAAACGTTTGCCCAGCCTCATCTAGCAGAACCCCCATCGCTTTCGTTATCATGACATCCTCTATATCTGGCTTGGTCATAACGAAACAAACGGTGCACTGATGTAATGAGATAAGCGTAGCGTGCGCAGGATCGCAGAACCCAGTATCACTTGCCCCAGCAAGCGTACCAGACCTTCCGGCTGTACCGATATTCCAGTATATCCCTTTAGATTCTGAATGGATTCCGTGACTTGCCATCTTATAAAATGGTCTCAAATGGTCTATACCGGACTCACTTTCTATGTAGCCAAATTTTATTTGCTTCTTTGGGTCAGTAATTTCGAGCGCGGCAGCCGCCCATCCATAGTTTTTTCCGTAGATATTGCCATAACGCGCACAAAGCCCATCGCGTTCAGCGCGAACGGCATCCACTTCCTGCTGCTCAGGTGGTTCGTATCCTATACGCTCAAAGTAGCGTTGATTCACAGAGATTATCTTCCAAGACTCAATTACATTGTGTAGAAGATAGCGTTGTGCTGTATCCTGCCCATGCTTCTTGATAAAGTATGCTACAATCGCTAACTCGTGCGCTGTTCGCCAACGTGCCATTGCCGCAGACGCATGTCCAGAGAGCATTAGGCTATAAACTTCTGATGCGGTCAAGCAAGCCTTTGCGTGGATTCTAAAGAGGGCGTCAAATACGAAATCTTTCTCCCGCCGTGTCTGCTCTACATTTCGTTCGTAAAACGAGCGTCCAGCATCTAAAGCGATAATGCGGAAGATGTCGTAAATGTCGAATGCTGGCTTCCAGCGAGAGAAAAGGCGGCTTTCGAAGCCCTCCCTTGTCTGGCGTTCTTCGCTCAAACGTTCATGCATATGATCTTTGGCATACATGACGAGCGAGTGCGAAGACACTTCCAATTCTTCAGAAAATGCCTTGCTTAAGGTTTCTTCGAGATTGCCATTTGTAAGAGCACGTAGCCTTTCTTCCGGTAAATCCTGTAATCGCTCTACTATTGCGTCAGCAAATTCCGCTATATTCATCACAGCCATCCTTCCGCGAGGGCGAGTTCCGCGTTGAGGATGCTCGCGCCCGCCGCGCCGCGGATCGTGTTGTGCCCGAGGACGACGAACTTCCAGTCGAGGATCGGGCACGGGCGCAGCCGCCCGACGACCGACGCCATGCCGTTCTCCGCCATCCGGTCGCGGCTTGGCTGCGGGCGGTCCTGCTCGTCGCGGAAGATGACGGGCCGTTGCGGCGCGGAGGGCAGATTCAATTCCTGCGGACGGCCCTTGAACGAGCGCCACGCATCGATCAGCTCGTCCGCCGTGGCTTTCGTCGCGAGCCGGACGCTGACGGACTCGGTGTGTCCGTCGCGCACGGGGACGCGGGTGCAGGTCGCGCTGATTGGGATGGAGAGCGGACGAAAATTTCCCCCCCTCCACGCGCCGAGCATCTTCGCCGTCTCGGCCTGCAACTTCTCCTCCTCGCCGCCGATGAATGGTACGACGTTGTCGATCAGGTCGAGCGACGGCACACCGGGGTAGCCCGCGCCGGATGCCGCCTGGAGACTCGTCACCATCACCGCCTCGACGCCGAATGCGTGATGCAACGGCGCGAGCGGCAGCACGAGCGTGATCGTCGTGCAGTTGCCGTTCGTGACGATATACCCCTCGGAGCCAAACTGCACTCGCTGTCGATGGATGGCATCGGCATGGTCGGCGTTCACCTCCGCGACGATGAGCGGCACATACTTGCTCATCCGGTGATTGGAGGCGTTGGAGAAGACGCGATGCCCCTCCTTTGCCAGCCGTAACTCGACATCGCCCGCCACGTCGGACGGCAACGACGAAACGACGACGGGCGATTCGAGTTTCGCGTCCAGCCCCTTGACCGGCAACCCCGCGACCGCCGCCGGGATGTCCGGCGAGACGAGCCAGTTCGCCGCCTCCGCGTAGCACTTGCCAACCGAGCGGTCCGACGCGACGAGTTCGCGCACCGCGAACCACGGGTGCCCTTCCAACAGTTGGATGAACCGCTGCCCGACCGTACCCGTCGCGCCCAGCACCGCGACGCCGATCTTCTCCCCGCCCGGTTGTGGAATCCCGATGCTCACGCGCCCTCCCTCGTTTCCGCTTCCGTGTCCGTCTCTCGTATATCGTCCAACCGCTCCTGCCACGGCGCCGGAACGACGTACGCGGGCGGGGTTTGCCGCTCCGCATACGGGGCGTCTTTGTGGCGGAACCACCAGCGCGCGCGAGCCACATCCTGCCGCCGCACGAACACCGCCACCGCCGTGCTCGCCTGCTCGTCAATCGCCAGCACACCCTCGCGCACGAGCGTCACGACCGCCGCAAAGGTAATACCGAGGAGCCGCGCCGCGTCGGACAGCGGCATCGTGTCCGGCTCGCCGCGCTCCCCGAAGAGGGTTCGGACGCCGGTGCGCCCGTGCGCGCGCTCCCAGACATACTCCGTGCCCAGCCCCGCGATTGGCTCGCGGCGGCGGAGCAGCACGCCCGCGTCGCGCAGCCGTTCGAGGTCGAAGTGCGCCACGCGGAGCGGCAGGTTGCATTCCGCCGCGACCTCCGCCGCCGTGAACCGTGCGAGGCGCTCCACATCCGGGTCGTGCACGACGTAGCGGCGCACGCGGGCGAGCGTCTCGTCCGATGGCTCATCGCAGGCCGCGCCCCACCACACGGCGCGATACTCGGACGCCGCAACGAGATTGGAGCGGCGCACGTTGCGCCTCGGCTTACCCCGTGGCATTTTATCGCGCCTCCTCAGCGTTCGGGCGCGTGTACCGACGCAGCCACGCTTCCACCGTCGCCTCATCCCACCGGCCCTCCGCGACTGCATACCCCAGTTCGACCACCGCATCCTCCGGCGCGACGATTGCCAGCCCGTTCACCCGCGCGAACGTGAAGGCGATGTGCAGCCCCGCCCGCTTGTTGCCGTCCGCGAACGGGTGGTTGTGGATGATGCCCCAGAGGAGCGTCGCCGTCTGCCGCGTCAGGTCCGCACCCTCGTAGTACGCGAGATTGCGTGGCCGCTCCAGCGTGGACGCCAGAATATCGAGCCGGTTCGCCAGATCGCCGGGGTCATCCGTGACGCCCATCACATCATTGTAGAGCGCGAACGCTTCCACAACACCCGGGTAGCGGATCGCGTCAAGGTCGTACATGCCACGCTCCATCGCGCCAGAGTTCGTCTGGGTTCTCCCTGTATTCCGCCAGCGCAGTGCGGTAGTGCGCAATCTGTGGATCAGCGCTCGATGCGAGAATGACGCGCAGAAATTCCTGCGTTGCCCGCGTATGCTCACCCGCGCTGTGGAGCGCGAGGGCGTAGAAGGTGCGCATCGCGCCACCGTCCGGGAATCGCGCGACGCCTGCCGCGAGCGTCCGAACCGCGTCGGCATCACGGCCGATCAGACGATACGTGCTACCGAGGCCGAGCAACGCGCCGCGCAGATTATCCCCCTCAAGTTCCGCCTCAAGCGCGCGTTCATAATAGGGCGCCGCCTCGGTTTCCTGTCCCATCCGGTCCAATGTCCACGCCAGGTGATAGTTGACGAGCGGGTGGTCGTGATTCCCATGTTCGCGGAGCGCGAGCAAGAGCCGCCGCGCTGCGTCCAAATCGCCCGCTTCGCGCAATCGCACCTCTTCGGCAATTCTGCTTTCGATGTACGCACTGTCACTCATACTCGTATGCCCACAATCAGCGCAGTCGGGCATATGCGCCGCCATACAGGTCTACTATCGTCTGAGATGCCGACGCCCACGGCTCCTGTAACGTCGGGATCACATCGCCCCGGTGATGGAGGTAGATGGAAACCTCCGCGCGGGAGACGTACTGCACGCCGCCATCCGTCCACGCATTGATGATGCCGCGCTTCGCCGCCTGACGCAGCACCGTCGTCGGCACACCTTCCTGGGCCGCCGCATCCGCGAGGGGGAGCGCGTCATCCATCGCCGCTGTCTCCGTCATATCACGCGAACGCTTCCGTCGCGACCGGCATGCAGAACTCGGCGTGCAGTTGGCGGGTGGCAGTATCCGCGTGGATGCCCGGCACCGTGACGATCAGCGAGCGGCCCGCCGGATCGCCGCCAACCGCGTACATCGGCACGTTCGCCGCGCCGAGCACCCGCCCGACCCGCGCCGCGATGTCCGGCTCCGCGCCGACGCCCTCCCCGACGATGGCAACGCACGCCGCCTCGTCCTGCATCGCCAGCCGCCGCACATTGTCCGAGATGATGTCGTCGCGCAGTGTGGAGCGGAGGTGCGCGAGCATCTCCGCCAGCGCCGCGCCCGTCGCGCCGACGCCGACGTGGCAGCTCGTGCTCGTCGTCGTCATGAAGATCAGGCGGGCGTTGAGGTCGCCTAATGCGCCCCGGATCGCGGTGACGAAGCGGGCGAGGTGGGAGCGCCCCGCCGCCTGCACGGTGATGACACCGAGCGCGCGAAGCGTGGCGATGCCCTTGACGACCGTCTCGCCGTCCGGGTCGCCCGCATCTGTCGCAATCAAGGTGCCCGCGAACTCGGGGTGGAAGGTGTTCTTGATGCGGAGCGGGATGGCGTGCGCGATCAGCGGCTGGATCGCGCGCGGATGGATCACCTTCGCGCCGTAGTGCGCCAGCTCGCCCGCCTCGTCGTAACTGAGAGCGGCGAGCGGCACTGCCTGCGGCACGACGCGCGGGTCGGTCGTCATGATGCCGTCCACGTCCGTCCAGATCCAGACCTCGGAGGCGGCGAGCGCGGCCCCAATCACCGTCGCGCTGTAGTCCGAGCCGCCGCGCCCGCCGAGCGTCACGGTCTGCCCGTCCGTGCTGCGCCCGATGAAGCCGGTGACGACGGGGATTTTCCCGTCCGCGATCAGCGGCGCGAGGACATTTTCGCAGGCGATGCGCGTCGGCTCGATGAGCGGGTCCGCGTTGCCGAAGACGCCGTTCGTGACGATACACTGCTCCGCCGAAATCGCGACGGCGGGGAGGCCCATGCCGCGCAACGTCGCCGCCACGATCGGCGCGGAGCACTTCTCCCCGCACGCCGCGACGCGATCGACGAGCGCGGGAATCGGCTCGCCCATCGCGCCAATCGCGACGTAGAAGCGGCCCAGCGCGTCGAGCGTCGCCTCGACCTCCGCGAGCGCGGCGGCGCGGTCGTCCGGGTCGTCGATCACGAGCGCGGCCTTCGCGTGGATGGCGCGGAGTTTGGCGAGAACCCCCTGCACATCCGGGTCGCGCCCGGCGGCGGCGTGCTCGACGCCCTCGAGGAGCGTGTTCGTCACGCCCGTGACGGCGGAGACGATGACGACGGGACGCCGCGCCCGCTCCATCGCGACGAGTTGCGCCGCGTCGCGGATGCGCTCCGCGCTGCCGACGGAGGT
>JBBSII010000279.1:0-6157 GCA_038232175.1 Thermomicrobiales bacterium | reverse complement strand
CGTCTGGCAGGTCGCCTTCGGCGCGTAGCCGGACTGCTGCGCCTGCCCCTCGTAGCAGGGCCAGCCGTAGTTGCCCCCCGCCACCCCGACGTTGATCTCGTCCCAGGTGTTCCAGCCGACCTCGCCGATGTAGGGTGTGCCGGTCGTCGGCCGCAGGTTGAAGCGGAAGGCGTTGCGGAAGCCGTACGCCCAGACCTTGGAGCGGTTGTGCGCCGGGTTGCCGTCCCAGTAGGGGTTCGTGCTGACTCCCTGGCCGGCCGTCGTGACGTGCAGCAGCTTGCCGTTGAGCGAGGTGACGTCCTGGGCGCGCAGGGCGAGGTCGTCCACGACGTTCCAGCTCGCGCCGTCGCCCATCACCGCGTAGAGCGTGCCGTCGGCGGCAAATTTCAGGCTGCCCGCCATATGCCCCGGGTTCTCCGCACCGAGGCAGTCCGCACCGGCGGGGAAACCGCCGCAGCCGCTGCCGGTCTGCGTGCCGAGGATCGCCTGCTTGGTGCCCGGGGCGGCCGTGTCCCCGCTCACCGTGAAGCGCGCCACCTGCGCGGTCTTCGGGGCGTTGTACTGGCTGGCGTCGTTCTCGTAGACGTACATCAGGTAGAGGTAGCCGTTGGCGGCGAAGTTCGGGTCGGGGGCGATGCCGAGCAGCCCGTGGTCCCAGTAGTCGTTGACCTCCGTCCCCCTCAGGTCGATGAGGGGGGTGGCGAGCAGGGCGCCGTTCTTAACGACGCGCACCGTCCCCGCCTTCTCGGCGATGAGCATCCGCCCGTCGGGCAGCCAGGTAAAGGCGGTCGGCGTGTTCAGCCCGGTGACCGCGCTCTGCACGACGAAGTTGCTCGGTGCCGCGACGGCAGCGAGGGGCGGGGCCGCTGCAGCTATCCCCTCGGGGGCGACCGGGGCGGCGCGGACGGTGTCCGCCCCCGCAACCTGCTGGCCCGCGACGGCGTGGCCGCTACCCGGGGCCGCCTGGGCCGACGTCCCCGGCGCGTTGCCGCTCCACAGGCAGCCGACGCGGCCGGCCTGGGCCGCCGCCTGGTCGCTGTCATGGTGATGGCGCGCCTCGCCCTCGCTGTCGTCCACCGCCGCGACGCCCGCCTTGACCAGCTCCTGCGTCACCGCTCGCCCATCCTTCGTGCGCGCGTAATAGGCGCGCAGCAGGCTGCCCTTCTTGCTCCCCAGGGCGGTGAAGGCGAGCTGGCTGTCCTCCTCCAGCGTGAGGAGACCGCCCTTCACCAAGGTTTGCAGCAACTTGGTCGCCAGCTGGCCGCAGGCGGTGTTGCCCTGGGGGGCCTCGATGCCGACCAGGTGGATGCCGACCTGCTGCCCGTCGATGTAGGTCTCGATCGTCATGCCGTCGATCACGCGCACGGAGGGGGCGCTGGCCTTGGTGCCGCTGCCGGGGGGCGGGGCGCCGCCGGGCGGGACGCTGGCCGCCGTGACGGGCGGGGGCGAGGCGGGGAGGAACGACGCGAGCAGCGCCGCGGCGAGCAGCAGGGCGGACGCTGCCCTGAGTCGCTGAAGGGGGGCGGGCGAGCGGGCGAGCACCTTTGCCACCATCCCCCCGCCACGGCCGTGACGGGCATGTTCGCCGGTGCCGCCGATCGGAGAAGCGTGCCGATGGAGCTGTTCTTGGATCGATTCGGGGGAGTTCGACATGATGCATGCCTTTCTGCCAGCGTAGACAAGAAACCACCGAATGGGATTACCCGCCCGGCTAGTTGTATCGGTCACAGCGTCGTGCCTTGGACTGTCGGGGAATGATAGCACGGTGGTTTCCTTCTAACAATAGGATTGGATAGATGTGAAATGATATGTTTCGTGATACATATTTTATACACAGTCCTTTTTTGGGCTACGGGAGGAGCGCGTAGGCCGATCACCCAAAGTACGCGACCTGGATCGTCCCGTCACGGTTACCTCGGGACGGTTCGGCCCCGGTGACCAATTTTATCGACGACTGGAACGCGCCCCCGGCTGGCCTTCGTTCGCGATCTCGGTCATTCACGGATAGAGACGAGCGGAGATGGCTTGATTTTCGAACGGTACCGGACACATTAAAGAGAGCGATTATAAAGCTGTTAGCGTCGCAAACTGGGGCATTGGCGACACGGGAAGAGTAAGGGGTGGCGAAAGGACAAGGCATGAGGTCCGCTACTCTCCGGCAGCCTCCGGTCGTAGTCTCAACGTCGCTTCGTGCAGCGCCTGCACGAACTGGCTAAACGCACTGATCGCCTGTTCTGCAAGCGCTCGATTAGCAAAGACCGGTTCTTCCGGTGGAACCTGATCCTGGTTCACCATCGTTGTAAGCGCTGAGACATGTACCACCCGATGGCGATAGCGAATGAACTGTTTCACCTGGTCGAGTAAGACATTCGTTGCTCCTTGCAACTCACCGAACTTGACGCCGTAGGCCCGGTTGTAGGCATTCCTACAGTTGTCGTAGTCCTGGAAGTTGATGCGCCCCTCGTTCACCATCCGCCGTGCGGGCGTAATCCCATCATTTGCAGCGTCACTCTCTACTCTTCCTGGCTCATTACGCTGGCGGTCCGCAGCAGAGAAGAACTTGCCCGAGAGGCGCGCATAATTGGCGGCCACACCTTCCTCTTCGATCTCCAAGAACCGCCGCTTCGTATAGGTCTCAAAGCCGGTAACGAGCATGGCGACAGCTAGATTTGCGCAAACAACTTCAAATAGAAATCCCTCCGGGGAGGTGCCGCTCTGAAAGATCTCTATCGCTTTTAGCGTGTCACGCCATGCATTGATTGCGGTTGGCTCAAGAACGGTCTGACCGCCGACGCGCACATGCACACCCATAACGCGCACGTTCTCATCGCCGAGATGAACAATGCCCCCGTTGTCAGCGATCCGGAACTCACGCCGGGAGGGCTGTCCCTTACTTGAAAGTATATCCATAGGATCAGAGGAATCGCCGGCACAGAGGCTCGTCTCATTTGGAGTCCAGGAAAGACCGATCATGATGAAAGGCGCTTGAGCCAAAGGCATCAGGTCTACGGAGGCAACACGCGTGCCCGTTCCCGGCGACGCGTGGGTGAAGATAAGCCGCAGGTTCTCGTCGCGTTCCAGGCGAATCAGGGTTTTCCCTGCGGGCACTTGCAGCACCAGTAGATGGCCGGTTGTGGCACCCAGTAGTTCGCTACCAAGGCGGAAGACGAATGTGCCTACCGGACTGGCCAGCTTCACACGCATTTCCTCCATCTGGAGTGGTGTGGCTCCCGGGTGGAGTGAACCCCTCATACCAGACCAGTAGGCAAGTCAACCTTTCCCTGTCATGGCCCATGCCGCTTCGAACTCGATCGGCGGTAAATAGCCGAGGCTCGAATGCAGCCGCTTCGTGTTATACACCGCTTCGATGAACGGTTCCAAGCTCGCCTCCGCGTCTTCGAACGTTCGATACTCCTTCAGATAGACCTCCTCGCGCTTCAGGGTCTTGAAGAAACTCTCCGCCCGCGCGTTCTCGTACGGGTTGCCCCGCGCCGCCATGCTGACCTGCGCACCGATCCCGCCCAGTCGCGCGATGTATTCCCCGTTCGCGTACTGCACGCCGCGATCCGAATGGTGGATCAGTCCCGGTGCCGGTTGCCGCCGCGCCATCGCCATCCCGAGCGCGGTCACCGTCAGATCGGTGTCGATCCAGCGCGAGAGCGCCCAGCCGACACAGCGACGGGAGTAGGCATCGAGGATCGCCGCCAGATAGATGAACGCCATCGGCAAGCGGATGTACGTGAGGTCCGCCACCCACGCCTGATCCGGCGCGGTGAGGGTCGTCCCCTTCAAGAGGTTCGGATACGTCCGCCAGCCGTGGCATGAGTCGGTCGTCGGCACGAACCGCCGTTTCAGGTGACACAGCAAGGGTTCCTCGCGCATCACGCGCAAGACCCGCTTGTGATTGACCAGCCATCCTTCCCGTGCCAGCGCGTGCGTGACCCGCCGATAGCCGTAGCCGGGGAAGGCGAGGGCGATCCGCTCGATGGCATCGCGTAGCCGGATGGCCTCGGCCTCATCACCTTCCCTTTCCACGATGGGTCGCGCGTAATACCACGCCCGGTTCACGTCCAAGAGCGCGCAGAGATGGCGCACCGACAGGGAGGGAGCGGCGGCAACGGCTTCGGTAATCACGGCGTGGCGCTCCCCGACGTGATTCGCGCCAAGGCTTTTCCCTCGAAAACCCCTCCCTTCAGGCCGGGATCGGCTCCGCGTCAGACAACGGTGTCAGCGTCACCTGATACCCCAGCGCTGTCAGTCGTTTGATGTGGTAGCCTTCCGCGCGCCTGCTGTCGATCTGCGCGAAATAATCGCCACCGAGTTCCCGATACGCTTCGCCGCGTTGCAACACATGGTAGATAATCACCAGCAAACTGTGGGCGACCGCAATGAGGGCCTTGTAGATACCCCGCCGCCGTGCCAGCCGCTTGAACTG
Organism: Thermomicrobiales bacterium; assembly: GCA_038232175.1. Taxonomy (GTDB): domain Bacteria; phylum Chloroflexota; class Chloroflexia; order Thermomicrobiales; family JALYUS01; genus JALYUS01. Next base: position 1,722 of record JBBSII010000279.1, on the reverse strand, counting down.
CGCCGCCAGATACGTCTCCTTGGTGCGTGCCGCCGCCCATGCGCACTCCGACAGTATCCCCTTCAACCAGACGTTGCCGCTCGTCGTCTGTTCCTTCAGCCGTTTCCCGCCGCTTTGCTTATTCCCCGGACAGAGCCCCGCCCATGAGGCGAGGTGTTTCGCGCTCGGAAAGCGGCTCATGTCTGTGCCGATCTCGGCGAGGATCGCCGCCGCTGCCGTCGCACTGACGCCGGGAATCGTCTGCAGCAGCCCGACCGCTTCCTGCATGGGCGTGAGATGGTCGGTAATCGCCGCCGCCAACTGCGCGATCTGGTCGCTGAGGAAGTCGATCTGGGCCAGCAGTTGGGCGAGCAGCAACCGCTGGTGCGCGGCGAGCCGCCCATCGAGTGCCTGCCGCAGTGCCGCGCGCTTCTTACGCAACTGCCCTTGTGCAAGGGCAGCGAGGAGATCGAGATCGGTCTCCCCGGCGAGCATGGCATCGAGCATCGCGCGACCGCTCTTGCCGAGGATGTTGCTGGCGACCGAGGCGATCTTGATGTTCGCCCCCTCCAAGAGCTTGTGTACCCGGTTCACCGCATCGGCGCGCTGCTGTACCAGCGTCTTGCGCGCCCGTGTCAACTCGCGCAACTCGCGGATCGGCGCGGGCGGGATGAAACTCGCCTTCACCAGCCCGTGCCGCAGCAAGTCGGCGAGCCATTCGCTGTCCTTGACATCCGTCTTGTGCCCCGGCACCGCCTTGAGGTGCTGGGCGTTGACGAGCGTGACGGTGCGTTCCTCGTCTTCCAAGATGTTGAAGACGGGACGCCAATAGACTCCCGTCGACTCCATCGCGATCTGCGTGACGCCGTGGTCGGTCAGCCAATCATTGAGGGCCAACAGATCGGTGGTCATCGTGCCGAAGGTGCGCACCTGCCGTCGCACGGTACCGTCCGGTTCAGTCAGCAGGACACAGGCGACGACACTTTTCTTATGGACATCGAGACCACAACACCGGGCATGCACGACCTGCATATGCCCTCCTCCGCGACGGGTGGGTGAACGACACGGTCGTGCGGGATGCACAAAACGACAAGTTTCCCTCCCGTGCTCATCGCTCGCGCGATGGCAACAATCGTGGTTGCTGGAAGCATCCCGGAGTCAGCTTTTTAGACGGGTTCGTGGCACCGGTAAGCATTCGACTTTCGGCACGACCGTGCGGCCAGTATCGCGCACCCGATTTTCATTGTCGCGGTTGTCCCATCGGGACATCGCGCTTTTTAATATCTCCCGCTCCTGCTTGAGGATGCGGACCTCGCGCCGGAGTCGTGCCAGCTCTTCGCGCTCGCTGCTCGTCAGTCCGGCACGCGCGCCGGTGTCGATTTCCGCTTGGCGCACCCAGTTGCGCAGCGTCGGATCGGAGACGCCAAGATCCTTGGCAAGCGTGGGGATGGATTTCTCGCGACTGTGGACTAAGCGAATCGCTTCCGCTTTGAACTCCGGGGGATAGGCAGGACTTGTGCGTTGCATCGAGACACCTCCGTGGAATCACTCGTTCGCAAATCATCGAGTGTCCACGAAAGCGGGTCAACTCCAGTGGTGGTGTTATAGTTTCATAAGAGAGCAAGACATGTCTTGCCCCTACGAAAACGTTACCCGATTCGGGGAGGATATTATGAGCCAGAATGCCGTGAAGCGTCTTTATCTGATGCAGGTTGGGTCCATGCCGGAATACCAGATTCCGAT
>JBBSII010000278.1:0-6160 GCA_038232175.1 Thermomicrobiales bacterium | reverse complement strand
CGCGCGTCCTTCTCCAGCCAGTGCTCGATTGTCCAGTCGTTGAACGCGCGGCAGAGCGCGGCGGCGAAGTCCGGGTCCGGCAGGATCGACGCGCCGTAGACGCTCGCGCCCGTCAGCAGCACTTTATCGACATTCCAGAGGTCGAGATGCTGCGCGCGGAGCAACTCGTACGTCGTGCCCATCTGCCGACCGTCGTGCTTCGGCAGGTCGCAGTTCGTCGCGAGGTCGGTGCGCGCGGCGTCATTCGCGACGTTGAAGTACCCGGAACCGGGGAACCGGATGCCCTGCTCGATTGCCTGCTGCCGGTAGACGCGCGTGAGGTACGGGTGGAGGTCCTCCGTCTTCTCGACGGTCTGGTGCACATCGCAATCGACCAGTGCGATCTGCGTATGCGCCTTGCCGGACCAACCGGGCGCCTTGATCGGTCGAGCGCCGACCGCAGTGGAGATGGACATCGCCGTTCCTCCGATGCTGGGCCGCGCAATCCGAACCCGGCCCAGCACAATTCCCAAACAATGGATGCAACGCCCCCATTGTGCCCCCCGCGCGGGCAAACGGCAAGCGCCCGTTGCAAAAGCGTCAGAAGGAAGCCGGGGAGAAACCGGATATGAACCGCAGAGGCGCAGAGAACGCAGAGACGCGCAGAGGGGAAGAGAATTAAGGGGATGCGTTCCCATCTTCTATTTGTATTTCTCTGCGGTTCTCCCCGGTTTCGAACGCCCCGTGATCCGGCGTGCGATTGTGTTGAGCGGTGCGAAAGGTGCATCCATTGTCCGACAAGGGGCGTATGCTGTAGGGGACGCAGGCTAAAGCCTACGCCACCGGTGACATGGGCTTTAGCCTGTGCTCCCAGTACCCGGTACGTCCTTCAGTACTGTCACAGGGAAAGAGTAGTCGCGTGTTCTATGCCTTCGGTCGCCTCGTCTATCGGTTCCGCTGGTTCGTCCTCGCGTTCTGGGCGATCCTGCTCGCGGTGTCGCTCGCGTTCGCGCCCCGCGTGACGGAGCCGCTGCGGATCGGCGGCTTCGCCGACCCCTCGCTCGAAAGCTCGAAGGCCGCAGCCACGCTCGCGAACGACCTCGGGTACAGCACGAGCAGCGTCATCATCACCTTTCAGGGGCGCGACGGGGGCCTGCTCGCCACCGACCCGCGCTTCATCGCGCAGTCGGACGCGGCGCTCGCGGGCCTCACTAAACTCTCCGTGCCCACGACGATCATCTCCCACGCCAGCAACCCGCGACAAATATCGAAGGACGGTCGCACCGCCTTCGAGGTCGTGACCCTCGCGACGGACACCGAGGCGGCGGCGAAGTTGATGCCGGAGATTCGGGCCGCCTTGAAGGAGCCGCCGGGCCTCATCATGCGCGTTGGCGGCGGCCCCGCCTTCTACGCGGACATCGAGAAGGTCAGCCAGGAGGACCTCGCGCGGGCCGAGGCGGTCGCCTTCCCGATCGCGGTAATCGCGCTCCTCCTCGTCTTTGGCAGCGTCATCGCGGCGGGCCTGCCGGTGCTCGTCGGCGGCGTGGGCGTCGTCGTCATCCTCGCGGTGATCTATGCCCTCGGCACGGTGATGGAACTCTCGATCTTCACGGTGAACCTCGCGACGCTCCTCGGTCTCGGTCTCGGCCTCGACTACTCGCTCTTCCTCGCCAGCCGCTTCCGCGAGGAGATGGCACGCGGGCGCGAGGTGCCAGAGGCGGTCGCGCGGACGCTCGCGACGGCGGGGCAGGCCGTGACGTACAGCGGCCTCACCGTGCTCATCGGCCTCTGCGCGCTGCTCGCCTTCCGCATCAACATTCTCGTTAGTATCGGCGTCGGTGGGGTGGTGGTCGTCTTCGTCTCGGTGCTCGCCGCGACGACGCTGCTCCCCGTGCTCCTCTCCTTCGCCGGTCATCGCATCGACGCGCTCTCCGTGCGGAAACTCTATGAGCGACTGCGACCGAACGCCAAAGAGCACACCGGCGAGGGGTTGTGGACGCGCGTCGCGCACCTCGTAATGCGGCACCCGGTGGCGGTCTTCCTGCCGACGCTCGGCCTGCTGCTCGTGCTCGGCATCCCCTTCCTGCACATCCGCTTCAGCAGCCCCGATGCGTCGATTATGCCGCCATCGACGCAGAGCCGACAGGTCTTCGGCATCCTCCGCTCCGAGTTCAATGAGAGCGAGACGACGCCCGTGCTCGTCGTCGTCAAGACCGCGCCGGGGACGACCGCCTTCGACGCGGCGAACCTCGCGTCCCTCGACGATTTCGCGCGCAACGTGCAGATGGACGAGCGGGTCGCGCGCGTGGACAGCATCGTCACCGCCGACCCGCGCCTGACGCTGCCGCAGTATCAGGTCTACTACAGCCACATCGCGGAGTTGCAGGACCCGTTTCTGACGCAGTACGTCCGGCAGTACGCCCGCAACGACACGACGCTGCTCTCGATCGTCAGCAAGTACCCGTCGAACTCAACCGAGACGCGCGCGCTCGTCCGCAAACTGCGCGCGAGCGCCATCGGCAACGGCATGACCTTTCAGGTCACGGGTGCGACGGCGGGCGTGATCGATGTCGTGGACGGCCTCTACCGCACCTTCCCCGTGGCACTCCTCTTCATCGTCATCACGACGTACGGGGTGCTGCTGATGCTCTTCCGCTCCGTCGTGCTGCCGGTCAAGGCGATTGTGATGAACGCCCTCAGCATCATCGCCAGTTACGGGATGCTCGTCTTCGTCTTTCAGGAGGGGCACCTGAGCCGCCTGCTGAATTTCTCGGCGCTCGGCTTCATCGAGCCGACGCTGCCGATCATCATGTTCTGCACGCTCTTCGGCCTGTCGATGGACTACGAGGTCTTCCTGCTCAGCCGGATCAAGGAGGCGTACGAGGCGACGGGCGACAACGCGGCGAGCGTCGCCACCGGCATTGAGCGGAGCGCACGGATCATCACGAGCGCCGCGCTGATCGTCGTGCTCGTCGCCATCTCCTTCGTGACGGCGGACATCGTGCTCGTCAAGGCGCTCGGCCTCGGCGTCGCGGTCGCGGTCGCGGTGGACGCGACGGTCGTCCGCGCGCTGCTCGTCCCGGCGACGATGCGCCTGCTCGGCCACTGGAACTGGTACGCGCCGCAGTGGCTCTTGCGCATCCTGCCGAAGCACGCGCTCGCGTCCGAGAGCGATGAACCACCCACCGACCCCTTTGGTCCGCACGCGGATGCACACGGGCGCGCGGCCGTCATCTCGCGCTAGATTAAGGAAACCAAATGAACCGCAGAGGCGCAGAGGAAAGGGAATTGAACCACGAAGGCGCGAAGGAAAGAGAAGGAAAAAAGAGACGCTCTTTCCCATCTTCGTGTCCTTCGCGCCTTCGTGGTTCAATCCCCTCTCTGCGTTCCTCTGCGTCCTCTGCGCCTCTGCGGTTCTCCCCGGTTTCTCCCCGGCCGATCATCTTTGCGACCCTCCTACTCGTCGTCCTCACCGGCTGTGGCGAGACGAACGCCGGGCAATCATTCCCGACGCCGCGACCGAACCCCGTCGCAACCGTGCCCGCGAGCACGCCCGGCCCGGTGCCCGGCACCATCGTGCGCTTCCCCGACGATGAGGGGCCGCACCCCGTCATCACTGAGTGGTGGTACTACACCGGCCATGTGCGGACGACGGATGGCGCGCGGTACGGCGTCGAGTTCGTCATCTTTCAGGGCAGCCGCGCGGACTTCCCGGTGGGCTACGCGGCGCACTTCGCGATTGTCGACCCGCAACAACCCGCATTCACCTTCGATGAGGACCTGACGATTGCGCGCGGCGTGCAGTTCGGCAGCGCCGGTGGTTTCGACCTCCATGTGAACGACTGGACGATGCGCGGCATCAATGGGAAAGACCAACTCCACGCGGGGATGAAATCGGGCGCGTACGCCATCGACATCACCGCCACGGACGCGAAAGGGCCGGTGCTGCAAGGCGGCGGGCAGTTCAGTTATGGCCCCGGCGGCAGCAGCTACTACTACAGCCGGACGCGGATGCGGCCAAGCGGCACGATCGTCGTCGGCGGGCAACGCAAGGAGATCGCGGACGGCACGCTCTGGTTCGACCACCAGTGGGGCAACTTCCTGCCGACGAATGGCGGCTGGGACTGGTTCAGCACGCAACTGGACGACAACAGCGAGATGATGATCTACAACCTCCGCGACCCGTCGGGGAACCTGCTCCAAACATTCGGTGAGTACGTGCCGCCATGCGGCGCAACCTGCACGCCGACGCGCGCGATCCCGTCCGTCGAGTTGTCGCAGGAGCAATTCACGATCACGCCGACCGGGACGTGGAACAGCCCGACGACCGGCATCACGTACCCAAGCGGCTGGCACGTCAGCATCGCACCAAAGGGCGACGTGCCCGCGATGGAACTCGATTACACACCCGTCGTGTCGAACGCCGAACTCGATACGCGCAAGACGACCGCCGTCATCTACTGGGAGGGCGACGTCACCCTCTCCGGGACGAAGCGCGGCGAACCGATCACCGGCTCCGGCTACGTCGAACTGACGGGATATGACAAGGGAAAGTAGACCAATAGCCAGTAGTCGGTAGTCGGTAAGGACACCGGGTTCCGCATCACTGGCTACCGGCTACCGGCTACTGACTACTTCCCCTTTGTGTTCTTTGCGTGATGCGCTACAGTAGCGCAACAGGGGTGATGTGCGGGCACACAAAGGAGCGGCAACGATGGATCTGTCACGGCAGTACGTCTTTCAGGCGCCGACGCGGATTATTTTCGGCAAGGACGCGGTGCAGGCAACGGGGCGCGAGATCGCCAACCTCGGCGGCACGAACGCGCTGGTGATCTCCGACAGCGGCGTCGTCAAGGCGGGCCTGCTCGAAGCGGTACTCGCGAGCGCCGCCGCAGCGGACGTGCGCACGTCGGTTTTTGACGCGGTGGAACCGAACCCGAGCATCGGCACGGTCGAGGCGGCCAGCGCCCTGTACAGATCCGCCGGGTGCGACTGCCTGATCGCCGTCGGCGGCGGCAGCCCGATGGATGTCGCGAAGGCGGTCGGCATCGTCGCGACGAATGGCGGCGCGATCACGGACTACGAGGGCAAGCCGGACGCGATCACGGCGAATCTGCCCCCATTCGTCTGCGTCCCGACCACCTGCGGCACCGGCTCGGAGGTGACGCCCTTCGCCGTCATCACGGACGAGGCGCGGCACTGGAAAATGTCGATCGCGTCGCCGCGCGAGATCCCGCAGGTCGCGATCATCGACCCCGATTTGTTCGTCAAGATGCCCGCGTCGCTGATCGCCGCGACGGGCATGGACGCCCTCACGCACGCGATCGAGTCGTTCACGAATCTGGAGACGCAGCCGTTCGCCGACGCGCTCGACATCCACGCGATCAAACTGATCGGCACATACCTCCGTCCCGCCGTGGCGAACGGGAATCGCGAGGCGATGGCGTACATGGCGATCGCGGCGACGATGGCGGGCATCGGCTTCAGCCAGAACCGCCTCGGCATCGTGCACGCCATCTCGCATCCCGTCACCTCGTATGTCGGCACGCCGCATGGGGTCGCGAACGCGATCATCCTCCCCTACGTGATGGAATACAACAAGATCGGCGCGGGCGAGCGCATCGCGGAGATCGGCGCCGCCCTGCAAGGTTCTCCCAGCGGCAATGGGTCACACAGCGCGGAACGCGGCATCGACGCCGTCCGTCAACTCAGCCGCGATGTCGGCATTCCGGCGACGCTCGGTGATGTCGGCGTCACAGAGGAGCACGTGGCCTCCATCGCGACGGATGCGATGAAGAGCCGGTTCAATATCGCGATCAACCCGCGCCGCGTCACCCAGCCCGACATCGAGCGCGTCATCCGGTACGCCATCACGGGAACCGGGCTTTAACACAGAGGACGCGGAGAGCACAGAGGCCACAGAGCGCACGGAGAATCCATACCTCTCCATCGCGATAATCCCCTATCTGCCGACGAGATAGGCGGCGAGCGCCTGCCCACCGATTCCGGCGGCGTAGCGTGCCGTCGTCGTGGACGGATCCACCCCCAGGAGCGCGCTTGCGTCCTTGACCGAGAGCCAGGGAAGTCGCCGCATATAGGGATCGAGTACCGTACGCTGCTCGCGCTGCTTCCGCCACCCGTACCGGGTCATGCCCCGCGGCTTGTACATCGACAGCACCGT
>JBBSII010000277.1:0-6205 GCA_038232175.1 Thermomicrobiales bacterium | reverse complement strand
GGTCGAAACATCGGCGAGCAGCGGCCATGCCTCGTCCATCGGGCGCACGCCGCACTGAATGAAGTTCGCCGGGTCGAACGCCGCGCGCAGATGGGGCGAGGGGATCGTCCGGTGGATGTCGGCGCACCGCGTGGCGATGTCACCGTAAATCTCCTTCTCATTCTCGTGCAAGAGCGTCACGCCCGCCTCGGTTGCGAGTTCCGTCAGCATCTGCAATCGATCCATCACCGCCGGACGATACCGTGCGGCGTCCTCACCCTGCGGGATGAAGAAGGAGAAGATGCGGATGCGCGGCGTGTCGAGCATCGCCGCCACCGCGATGGCGCGGCGGAACCGGGCGAGGTGCGCGCCGAAGTCATCGGTGATCTGCACCTTGCCGATGGGCGACCCAATGGCCGAGACGTGCATCCCGCGCTCATCGAGCAATCCCTTCGCATTGCGCACCTCGTCGTCCGACAGGTCGAGGATATTCTTTCCCCACGCGCCGCGAAACTCCAGCGCGGGCACGCCCTCCGCGCGCATCACATCGAGTTGCTCCGCCAAATCAGCGGCGATCTCATCCCCGAACGCGCTCAGCGTGAATTGATGCCCTGCTGCCGCCATGCGTACCCACCTTTCCTAAAAACGAAACAGCCAGGACGTCGGGAGAAACCGGGGAGAATCGCAGAGGACGCAAAGGGGGACCGGGTTTTACCACAGAGGGCACAGAGCAATCCGCTTTTTTCCTTGTGCCCTCTGTGCGCTCCGTGTCCTCTGTGTTAAGACCCTTCTTCGTGTCCTTTACGCCTCTGCGGTTCTCCCCGGCTTCTCCGGTGCTTCTGCGCCACTGCGGTTCATTTGGTTTCTCCCGCAGTTATCGCGGCCTGAACGAGCCGATCAAGGACGTCCGGCGGCCCGATCGTGCCGCCGAGCAGCGCGCCGCCGTGCACATCGCCGTGGAAGTCGTTGCCAACGGTGGTGATGAGGCCGTGACGCGCGGCAATTGCCGCGAGCGATGCGTGTTCCTCGGCGCTGTACGCGCCGTAGTACGCCTCCATCCCGAGCAGGCCCACGGCAGTCATCTCCGCGAGCGTCGCGTCAAGGTTGTGGGTGCTCAGGGGGTGCGCGAGCACGGGGACGCCCCGCGCGGCGCGGACGAGCCGCACCGCCTCCGTCGGCGTCAGCAACTGCCGCGCGACGTGCGCGGGGCGCCCCCACCCGAGGTAGCGGTCGAACGCATCGTCGATGCTCGTCGCCGCGCCGACCTCGATGATCGCCCGCCCGACATGCGGGCGACCGACCGCGCCATCGCCGGCGAGTTCCTTGACGCGCTCCCACCGCACCAGGACGCCAATTGCGTTCAATTTCTCAACAATTCGCTGACCGCGCACATCCCGCCCATCGCGGAAACCGGCCAATCGCTCCTGGAGTGCGGCATCCCCAACCGCAACGAAGTAGCCAAGCAGATGCACCTCACCCCGCGTCACCGAGCAGGTCAGTTCGACGCCGGGAATCAGCGTCATGCCGAGCGCCGCCGCCGCCGCTGTCGCATCCGAGACACCGGCGGTCGTGTCGTGATCGGTGAGGGCGAGCACGCGCACCCCCCGCTCGGCTGCCAGCGCGACAACTTGCGCGGGGGGGTGCGTCCCATCGGAGGCCGTGGAGTGGCAGTGCAACTCGATTGGGGAATGCGGCGGGAGTTGCGCTGCCTGAACCATAGCCCCTGTCCCTCCTTGTATCTCGCGCGGGTGCGGCGCGCTCGCACCGCCACCGACGAACGGGCCGTTTACCGCGGCTCGACGATCAAGCGCAGCGCGGTGCGATCCTCATCGTCAATGACGACATCGATGAAGGACGGCAGGCAGACGGCGGTAATGCCCGTCTCCGCAAGGTAATCAAGGGCGATTGCCACCGCCTTGACCGCCTGGTTCACGGCGCCCGCGCCGATGGCCTGGGCCTCCGCCCGGCCCGACTCGCGCACCACACCGGCAATCGCCCCCGCGACCGCGCTCGGGCGGGAACGGGATGAAACCTTCAGGATGTCGCTGCGCTTGCCGACCGCCGCAACGTCTTGATCGGCCGATTCCTCCTCGGGGAACGATTCGTAGGCGGGGGGTGCAGTTTGCATCGTTAAATCCTCCTGATTGGCTGGCGCATCGGGCGGAAATGTCGCATCCTGCCCGACACGCAACCCACGCAGTATCCGGTCCATTCTCCTCCTCATCCCTTCCGTGGAGGTGCCTCCCCCATCATACGCCCGTCGGCCACATGGCCCGCGTATCAGAGCGCCACGTCCCAAATGTCCCATCGCCAGATGCCCCGCCCGCGCCGGGTCCGGCGGTCCACTTCGATGATGACCGCATTGAAGGTGATCGGCCCGCTCGCCACTTCGAGCCGGGTTGGCATCCCCGTTACGAAGCGGCGGAGAACTGGTGCAACATCGCTGCCGATGACCGAGTGCTGCGGCCCGACCATGCCGAGGTCCGTGACAAACGCCGTCCCCCACGGCAGGATGCGCGCATCCGCCGTGGGGATGTGCGTGTGCGTCCCGAAGACCGCCGCGACGCGCCCATCCAGATGCCAACCCATGGCGACCTTCTCGCTCGTCGCCTCGGCGTGGAAATCGACGAGGACAATCACATCGTCCGGCGTCATCCGCACAATTTCATCCGCCGCGCGGAACGGGTCGTCGAGGCTCTCCTGCATGAAGACGCGGCCCATCAGACTCACCACGCGCACGCGCTGCCCGCGCACCTCGACATCGAGGTACCCACGGCCCGGCGCACCGGGCGGGTAATTATGTGGGCGCACAATCGGGATGCGCTCATCCGCGAGCACGGTTTCCATCTCCCGTTGCGACCACGTATGGTTCCCCAATGTCAGCACGTCGATTTCCGCGCGAAATAACTCCTCGGCGGTGGCGCGGGTCAGGCCGCGCCCGCCCGCCGCGTTCTCCCCGTTGGCGATGACGAAGTCGATCCGCCGCTCGCGTCGCACTGTCGGGATTAGCCGCGCCGCGCCCTGCCTGCCGGGCTGGCCGAAGATGTCACCGACGATCAGAAAGCGCAAGGCCGATGCCCCCTCCCCGATGGGAGAAGGCGCCGGCCGCGATGCCGACGGGACAAACCCGAGGCCATCCTCAGCGGGCATAATCCACGACCCGCATTTCTCGAATGACGGTCACTTTGATCTGGCCCGGATATTCCATCGTTTCCTCGATCTTCTTGACGACATCGCGCGCGAGGCGCATCGCCGTCAGATCATCGACAACGTCCGGCTTGACCGCGATGCGCACCTCTCGGCCCGCCTGGATCGCGAACGACCGCTCGACGCCGGGGAAGGAGTTCGCGATGCCCTCAAGCGCCTCGAGACGCTTGATGTACAGGTCTACCATCTCCCGCCGCGCGCCGGGGCGACCGCCGGAGATCGCGTCCGCAGTCGCGACGATAAACGCCTCAACTGTCTCCGGTTGCACCTCGCCGTGATGGGCCGCGATGGCGTGCACGATCCGCGACGACCGACCGAGCCGTTGGGCAATCTCCGCGCCGATCAGCGCGTGCGGCCCCTCGACCTCATGGTCCACGGCCTTGCCGATGTCATGCAAGAATGCTGCCGTCTTCGCGACGTTCACGTCCGCGCCGATCTCCGCCGCGATTCCCGCCGCGATGATCGACGCTTCCAGCGAGTGCTGGAGGACATTCTGGCCGTAACTGGTGCGGAACTTCAACCGCCCCATCAGCCGGATCAATTCGGGGTGGAGACCGGCGACATTCGCCTCGAACGCGACCTTCTCGCCCTCCTCCTTGATGACTTCATCCATGTCCGACGTGACGCGCTCCGTCACTTCCTCGATGCGCGCGGGGTGGATCCGCCCGTCCTGCAGCAACTTGGCGAGGACACGCCGGGCCGTCTCGCGGCGTACCGGGTCGAACGAGGAGACCATGATCGTCTCGGGCGTGTCGTCGATGATGAGATCAACCCCCAGCGCCTGTTCGAGCGCGCGAATGTTGCGGCCCTCGCGCCCGATGATGCGACCCTTCATGTCATCGGAGGGGAGGGGCACGGCGGTCACGAGGCCTTCCGCGACGTAATCCGGGGCGCACCGCTGGATCGCCGTGATCAGAATTGACCGGGCGCGACGATCGGCATCTTCCTTCACCTCGGCTTCGATCTCGCGCGTGCGGCGGTTCGCGGCATCGCGCACCTCATCCTCGATGGAGGCGAGGAGAATGCCGCGCGCCTCATCGCGCGTCAGGTTGGAGACGCGCTCCAGTTCGGTGATCTGCTGCGCGCGGAGATGCTCGGCCTCGGCGCGCACGTCCTTCACCTCCTGCTCCCGGAGGTCAAGGTCCTGATCGCGCTTCTCGATCTGGCCCGACTTGCGGTCCAGCGTCTCTTCTTTCTGCTGGATGCGCCGTTCCTGTCGTTGAATATTGGCGCGTTGTTCCTTCTGCTCGCGCTCGATCTCCTCACGGAGCCGCAGCGCATCGTCCTTGGCCGCGAGCGTTAGTTCCCGCTCTTTCGCCTTGGCTGCTTCGATAATCCGTTCGGCGTCGGCCTGGGCTATCGCTCGCTCGTCGCGCGCGCGCGTATCTTTGATGCGCGAGGAAATTACCCATGCCGCCGCCGCTCCGATGGCGGCCCCGATCAGGAGACCCGCCACAATAGCGACGTATACCATTGAAAATCATCCCTTCGTGCCTCCCGAATCGGGAATTGCGTGCGCACACGCGCGGGGCACCTGCGTTGAGAACCATTCGTTGGGGCGGTCGCAGGCCGAAGGGGAGAGAAAGGCGCACGGCGAGAATATACAAAAAACCCAGCCATGCCGGGTTAAACAGCATCTCCATCCGCATCGCGGCCCCCTTCCCCACCGGTGAAACCGTTCCACAGCCATGATACGTTTTTGCGCTTTCGAGTGTCAAGGCAACGGCGGGTTCCTGCCGTGATTTGGCGCGTCCCAATGAGATGGAATGAGGCGGCAATCAAACGATAACAATTCCGCCATGTCATCTGTCATCTTGGCTCCCAACCTCCCAGAGTGTTATTATTTGTCTGAACGGGAGGACGAGGAACGAATGGCTCGACGTGAGATTTTGCAGATCAACACCCCGGAAGGCGACGCCGTGCTGCGGGCGCGGGCACGGAAAATCAGCCGGATGGACGAATCGACGATAGCGATTGCCCGCGACATGGTCGAGACCGTCCAGGGGGATGGCGGCGGTGTTGGGCTGGCCGCGCCGCAGATTGGTGAGCCGGTGCGGCTCATCGTCGTGCATATCCCGCCGGGGTACATCGATGACGACGACCCCGGCTTTCAGATGGCGCTCTACAACCCGCAGATCGTGCGGCGGCGCGGCGGCAAGGAGACCGACGAGGAAGGGTGCCTCTCGCTGCGGAATTGGTACGGGCCGGTCGAGCGGGATTACGCCGTCACGGTGCGCGCGTACGATATGCAGGATCGCGAACTGCGCATTCACGCGGAGGGGTTTCTCGCGCGCGTCTTCCAGCACGAGATCGAGCACCTCGAAGGGATTATGTTCACCGATCACATGGAGAATCCCGAGGGGATGCTCCGGTACGTCCCGCCGCGCGACCCGAACGCGCCCGCCGATACGGAAGCCGCCACCGACGACCGGGACGATGCCGACGCCCACACGGCGGAGCGGGCAGGCGTCGCGGAGTAGGGGTGAGGCACGATGGCAGCGGACGACGCAACCACCCGGCGCGCGGCGCTGATCGACGAGTTGGCACGCCGCGACGCGCTCCATGATCCTGCCGTCCGCGCGGCGTTGCTCGCCGTCCCGCGTGACCGCTTCCTCCCTGACGAGCCGCTGGAACGTGCCTATGCGGACGACGCCATCCCGACGAAGTTCACGCCGGACGGCACCGCGATCTCCAGCGCATCGCAACCGGCAATCGTCGCGCTGATGCTGGAGCAACTCGCCGTCGCCCCCGGTATGCGCGCGCTCGAAATTGGCGCGGGCACGGGGTACAACGCCGCGCTCCTCCGCACGCTCGTCGGCCCGACCGGGCATGTGACGACGATTGACATCGACACGGACATCACCGACGCCGCCATGCGGCACCTCGCCTCCATCGGTATCACCGATGTCGATGTGATCACGGGCGATGGCGCGCATGGCTGGGCGGCGAACGCGCCGTATGACCGCGTCATCCTGACCGTCAATGCGAGCGACATCGCCCCAGCCTGGTTCGATCAACT
>JBBSII010000276.1:0-6207 GCA_038232175.1 Thermomicrobiales bacterium | reverse complement strand
GATCGTGGGGTGAGGGTTCGATGATCGAGATCAGCGCCCACTCCGGCAAGTCGGGCGGCGTGACGTTCGTCCACGTCCTGCCGTCGTCCTCGGAGCGATGCACGAGGCCGTCGTCGCTCCCCGCCCAGAAGACACCCGCCTTGTGGGGCGATTCGACGAGCGCGAAGATGGTGCAATAGACCTCCGCGCCGGTGTTGTCCCGCGTGATCGGGCCGCCGGAGGATTGCAGTTTCGTTGGGTCGTTGCGCGTCAGGTCGGGGCTGATCGGCTCCCACGCGGTGCCGAGGTCGGTGGATCGGAAGACGCAGTTGCCTGCAACGTAGAGCGTGTTCGGGTCATGGCGCGAGAAGAAGATCGGGAATGTCCACTGGAAGCGGTATTTCAAATCGACCGCGCCGTTCGCCCAGCCGTAGAGTTCCGGCCAGACGGTGATGTTGCGCCGCTGCCCGGTGCGGTGGTTGTAGAGGTGCATCCGGTCGTTGTAGGCGCGCGGACCAATCGGGCCGGAGGCGACCACCAAATCCGGGTCGTCGGGCTTAACGCCGATGTAGCCACTCTCGCCGCCGCCCGGCTCGAACCAGTCCCGCTCGTGGATCGCCCCCTCGACGGACATGCTCGGCACCGAGATCGCCGTGTTGTCCTGCTGCGAGCCGTAGACGCGATAGGGAAAACGGTCGTCCGTTGTGACGTGGTAGAGCTGCGCGGTCGGCTGGTTGTAGAGTGTGGACCACGACGCCCCGCCAGTGTACGTGACGCATGCGCCGCCGTCGTCCCCCTTAATCATGATCTGCGTGTTGTGCGGGTTAATCCACAGGTCGTGCTCATCACCGTGCTGTGAGGGGTACTGCACGAAGTTCCGCCCACCGTCCGTCGATTTCCAGACGCCGTAGTCCAGCCCCCAGACGGTCTCCGCATCCTGCGGGTCGGCGATCAGATGGCAGTAGTACCACGCACGGGTGCGGAGGAAGGGCGCGTCGCTGACACGCTCCCACGTCTCGCCGCCATCGTCGGTGCGGAAGAGGCCACCCTCCTCCGCCTCAATGATCGCCCAGACGCGGTCGGTGCGCGCGGGCGACGCCGCAAGGCCGATCTTGCCGAGGACGCCTGGCGGCAGGCCCGGCATGCGCGTCAGGTCCGTCCATGTATCGCCGCCGTCGGTCGTCTTCCAGATGCCGCTGTCCGGCCCGCCGCTGATTAACTGGTGCGGGTAGCGCTGCGCCTCGTAGATCGCGGCGTAGAGGATGCGCGGGTTGCGCGGGTCCATCGTGATGTCGTGCGAGCCGGCGTGGTCGCTCTTGTGCAGTACCCGTTCCCACGTCTCGCCGCCGTCTTTCGAGCGGTAGACGCCGCGCTCCGGGTTCGGCCCGAAGGCGTGCCCGAACGCCGCGACGTAGACGAGGTCGGGGTTCTGCGGGTGGATGCGGATTTTGCCGATGTGCCGGGTTTCCTTCAGGCCCATGTTCCGCCACGTCTTGCCGCCGTCGGTGGACTTGTAGACGCCGTCGCCGTGCGAGACGTTGCCCCGGATCGTCGCCTCGCCCGTGCCGACGTAGATGACGTTCGGGTCGGAGGCGGAGACGGCAATCGCACCGACCGCCGCCGTGCCGAAGAAGCCGTCCGAGACGTTGCGCCATGTCGTGCCGCCATCGTTCGTCTTCCAGACGCCGCCCGCGCACGCGCCGTGGTAGTAAGTCATCGTGTCCGTGGCATCCCCCGCGACCGCGACGCACCGCCCGCCCCGATGCGGCCCGATGCACCGCCATTCGAGGGTCTCCAATACACTTTCCGTGATCCCCATTCCGCTTTCCTCACATTCGCAGACCGATCGATAGGAGTGCATCTTAGACACTTTCTCTCGCTTGTGCCTGGAGGGTATTATGAACTATTGAGGGCGCTCAGACGCGGGAGCATGAGAATGATGTTGGCGCGGTAGCCCCACGCGGTCCGCGGGGTCAGATTCGCGGTGTCATTCGTCAGTGGTGGTGGCGTCATCCGTCCTCCTTCGCGACGTATTCGCGCCGGAGCAGCGAGAAGAGCCGCATGGTGTGGAACTGCCCCTTCCAGAAGTATTTCTGGCGCACGATCCCTTCCTGCTGAAAGCCGAGTTTTTCCAACACGCGGATCGACGCGCCATTGTCGAGCATCGTCTCCGCCTCGATGCGGTTGAGGTCCAACCGCTCGAAGCCGAAACGCACCATCGCGCCGACCGCCTCGGTCATGATTCCGTGCTCCCACGCGGATTGTGCGAGATCGTAGCCGATGGTGGCGTACCGGTCCGGCAGGTTCCAACGGCTGAAGCCGCCCGTGCCGATCACACCATCGTCCCCCATGCGGGTGGTGCCCCAGCGGATGCCGACGCTTCGGGTGAATCGCTGCTCCATCTGCTCGATGAGGCCACGCGCCTGCTCCACATCCGTGAATGTCTCCGAATCATGATACCGCATCACGACAGGATCGCTGAAGATGCGGAAGACCGCGTCGGCGTCCTCCATGCGCATCTCCCGCAGGGTGAGGCGCGCCGTTTCGAGCGTCGGGAACCGGTCGAACATTCCTCACCCCCCAACCCCTTGTATGGTTGACCTCTTATCGGTGGATCGGGTCTCCTGACCCTCACCGTGGCCCCGTACCGCCCAGTGGGGACGGTCAAGGGAAGACGACGGCAGTATCCGCCCGATTACCGATGAGGAATCCTACCGCCGCAGGCGCGGACGGTCGATGGCCACAAGGGAGCGACGGGCAGGAGGCAAGGCGGGATGCTCGGCATCGATGTCAGTAAGGAAACGCTCACCGCCACGTTCGTGACGGCGGAGACGCGTCACTGTGCGTGGGAGATGACCGTCCCGAATACGGCGCAAGGGATGCGCCGGTTGCTCGCGCGCACGGCGCCGACCGATGCGTGGGTCGTCGAACCGACGGGGGTCTCTAGCCAGGCCGTCGTGCGGGCGGGGCAGGCAGCTGACCGGGCGGTGCTGCTGGCGCAACCGAAACGGGCGAAGGCGTTCCTCGCCGCCGTCCAGCCGCAGGCGAAGACCGATCGCGTGGACAGCCGGGGCTTGGCATTGTCTGGTCTGTCGGCGGCGTTGCGTCCTTTCCCGGTGAAGAGTGAGGCGATGGAGCGAATCGCGCAGTTGCTCACCGCCCGCAAAGGGATCAGCGCGAGCCTCGCCCGACTGCGCCAGCAACGGGAGGCGCTGCCCCACGCCGCCGCACCGCTGGCTGCGGCGATCACTGCCCTCGCGGAGCAGCAACGCGCGGTGGATCGCCAGCTCGCGCAGGCGCGCACCGCGCTGCCAGTCGTGACGGCGCTGCAGGAGGTACCGGGGATCGGGCCGGTGACGACGACGGCGGTGGCGGCGTGTCTGACCACGAAGCGGTTCGACCATCCGGATCAGTTCGTCGCCTCCATCGGGCTGGACACGCGGGTGCGGGAGAGTGGGCAGCAGCGGAGCAGGCGGGCGCTCTCGAAACAGGGCGATGCCGAACGACGGCGGTTGTTGTACCTGTGCGCCCAGGCGAATCTGCGCAGTCGCGACCCGGAGAATCCGTTCAAGCGGCAATATGAAGGCGAGAAAGCGAAGGGGCTGACGACGACCGGGGCATTGTGCGCGGTGGCGCGGAAGTTGGCGCGAACGTGCTGGTCGCTGGAGCGGCACGGGACGCGGGACGCGGCGACGCGGGTCCATCACCAACCAACGATGGGAATGACCGATCGAACCGTCGAATGTTCGAAAACCCCTTGACATGATCCATAGCATCTTCCCTCCGAGGGAAGGGGAGATTACCGTGATTACTAGTGGGTCATGCTACATATAAATGGACATCAGCGAGGCGCAGGAAGTGCGAGTAGGCGGGGTAATCTCGGTTTGCAGGATCATCAGTTATTTGCGGCATGACCCACTAGTACTACAGCGACACTTCATCGTTCGTACTGCCTTGACGGTCATGGAATGCAGTCATTCTGCCACGTTCGTACTGGCGAAATCGCACGCAAATCCTGAAGTGTCGCTGTAGTACTAGGACGTGAATCATATCGACTTATCATTGATAGCTTACCCAATGAGCCGTTTGTCCCATAGTCTCGCGGCTTATTAACCGTGTTACCGCAATCTCAGGTGGTTCGGCTTCCACGTATCGTTGACTCATTGATCCCGAACGAGACGGCGGCAGGGATAATTGCTCTACCGCCGTATCTCTATCGTCGTTGCTTATCAGTCCGCCGCGAGGATGCCGGACATCAGGTCGAGGTCGAGTTCGGGGTAGAGCGGGTAGCGGTCGAGGAGCGCGCTGATGTGCTGATGGGCGTCCGCCGCGATCTTCGGGTCGAGGTCGAACTTGACACGGCTCTTCTGCCCCGCCTGCTTGCCGGTGGCGACGGTCGTCGGCGTCGTGTTGCCGAGTACCTGCTTCGTGACGCGGGCAATCTCGCGCATCTCGGTCTCACCCATGCCGAGCGTCGTCGCGCCGGGGGTGCCGAGGCGGAGGCCGCTCGTGTACCACGGGCCGTTCGGGTCGGTCGGGAAGATGGCGTTCCGGTTCAGCGTGATGCCGCACTGCCGCAGCGCGAACTCCGCCTGCCGCCCGGTGAGGCCGAACGATTGCGCCACGTCGATCAGCAGCAGGTGGTTGTCCGTGCCGCCCGTGACGACCGCCATCCCCTCCGCGACGCACCCCGCCGCGAGGGCGCGGGCATTGTCAACGATCTTCTGCGCGTAGGTTTGGAACTCCGGCGTCGATGCCTCCATGAGCGCGACGGTCTTCGCCGCCATCACATGCGGCAGCGGCCCGCCGAGCACCATCGGGCACCCCTTGTCCACCCATGGCGCGAACTCCGCATTAGAGAGGACGAGGCCGCCCCGCGGCCCGCGCAGCGTCTTGTGCGTCGTGGAGGTGACGATGTGCGCGTGCGGCACGGGGTTGTAGTCGCCGGTGAAGACCTTCCCCGCGACGAGGCCCGCGAAGTGCGCCATATCGACCATGAAGACCGCGCCGACCTCGTCCGCCATCTCGCGCATCTTGGCGAAGTTAATCAGGCGCGGGTAGGCGCTGTACCCCGCGAGGAGGATGAGCGGCTTGACTTCGTGAATTTGCTCGCGCAGTTTGTCCAGATCGAGCAGTTTCGTCTCCGGGTCCACCTTGTATGGGTACACGTCGAATAACTGGCTGGAGATGTTGTGCCGGTAGCCGTGCGTCAGGTGGCCGCCGGAGTAGTAGTCGAGCGCGAGGAGGCGCTGGTTGTGCATCGCCGCGCGCACCTTCTGCCAGTCGTCGTGGGAGACCTTGGAGGGGTCCTCCTCGCCGATCGCCGCGAGCACGCCCGGTTCCACCTTCGCGGAGAGGATCGCCATGAAGGCGACGAGGTTCGCGTCCGCGCCGGAGTGCGGCTGGAGGAAGGCGTGCTCCGCGCCGAAGAGTTCGCACGCGACGCGTGCCCCCTCCGCCTCGATGGTGTCCACGTTGTCGCAGCCGGCGTAGAAGCGGTGATTGACGTACCCCTCGGCATACTTATCCGTGAAGAGGTTGCCCATCGCCAGTTGCGTCGCGAGCGAACTGTAGTTCTCGCTGGCGATCAGTTTGAGATTCTGCCGCTGGTCCCGGAACTCGGAGACGATCGCCCGCGCGACGGAGGGCGCGGTGGTGTTGAGGTAATCGAGCGAGGCGTAGTACGCCGCCGCCGCCGAATTAACCGGCCCACCCTTCAACCCCTCAAGGTATGTCGTCAGCAGCGTCCGCTGCCCCACCGTCGTTGCCATCGCGCGTCCCTCCATCCGGCTCACTGCCGGGAAACCAAAAGGGGCGCCGACCCAACTCGTCGGCACCCCAGCCCAGGCGAGCGGCTGCTTCTCTCTCGCGTCCCCGACTCCCTCGTGGTTCGCCCACGCTTCTCGCCAGTCGCCGGGTTGCGGTCGTCAGATCGAGTATAGATTGTCCGTCAGCGTTGTCAATTGACGGCGGCCGAGCGCGAATCAACCCCATGAAGCCAATCTATGGCTTAACAACGGTCGTCGGCTTTGGGGGTTTTGCTTGCTCCTCGCGCGATACTGCTCGCTCTGTATACGTCGTCGTGTCGTCAAGGTGGGAATCTGGACTGCACCCCTGTGACCAGACCACCAGTTAAGTCAACTGCTCCCGAATCGCGGTAGACTGACCGCATCGAGAGGAGTACACGAATGCCAGGACGGAGCGATAGTCGCGACCTCAAGTTGAGCG
>JBBSII010000275.1:0-6211 GCA_038232175.1 Thermomicrobiales bacterium | reverse complement strand
CGAGGGAGCGCAAATGCAGGAGAATGTCCTCGGTGATCCCCCCATCGTCCGCCACGAGGATGACCGCCCGTTCGAGCACGACGCGGCGCACCGCGCGCACCCAGTCATCAAGCGTGGCGCGGATCGCCTCCGGCAACGGGCCGCCGGTGCGGCTTTCAAGGAAGCGGATTACCTGCTCGAACGCCAGCCCCCGGCGCAGCGCACGGCGCAGCGAGGCGGCGGTGATGCGGTACGCGCTGACGCGATCCAACGTCTGGACCTCCGCGAGCGCGAGCAGCGGCCAGAGGTGCGCCGGTTCCGGGTGGAGCACGAGCGCCGTCATATCGGGCTGAATGGCGAGCGGTGTCGCGCCGAACGGCGGCACGGCGGGTTCCCTCCCGCGATCGAGCAGCCACCACCCGACCTCGGTGACTTGCATCGCCTCCGCGTCGTTCATCCGGCCCCACGCGACGACGCCGAACCACGCGAGCGCGGTGCGGAGCGTCGTTTCGGTGCAGGCGCGCGTGAGGGCGTCGCGGTCGGGCGGCGTCTGCCCAACCGCGCTCGACGCCGTGAACGTCTCCCCGAGGAGTGATGGGCGCACATGCGCGAGGCGCGCGAGCAGATTTTCCAGGGCGTACCAATGCCCCGGCTGGCAGGCGGTCAGCGCGTCGAGCAATCGGGCGCGGAATCCGGGCCAATCGACGCCCCAGAGTTGCACGGCGGTCTTCTGCCCCTCCGTCCACCCGGTCATCCCCCGCCACGCCGCGAACAACTCCTGCGTCTGCGTGGCGAAGGTCTGCCGCGCCCACGTCATCGGGTCGTGAAGCGCCACGATGCGCGCGCCGTCCTCCTCCCGCTCCGTCACGAGGCCGCGTGCCCGCGCGAGCGCCGCGTAGAAGGCGAGCACGACCGTCGGCGGCACGTCCGTCCCGGCGGTCGCCCAGAATTGCGGCGCGACGCGATCCGCGAGCGCGTAATCCTCCGCGAGCGTGTGCAGCCCCGCCGAGCGCCATCGCGCCCCCTGCTGATCGACGATCCGCAGCAGCGTCAGCACGTCCCACGCGAGCGCGTACGGGGAATGCCACCCGCGCACCGACTCGGCCGAGACGGCGTTGAGCGGCGGCAACGGCATCTGTGTCATCGCCGGCGCGCGGAACTCGACCGGCATCACCAGCACACGCTCGCCCCACGCCCACGTGTGCATCGCAATCAGGCTCGTCGTCAACTCAACGAGCAGCGCGCGGCGTTCCGTCGGCGTCCCGGCATTCGCCAGTTCGGCGGCATCGTCGAGGGCGATTGGCACGGCCTCCTCCCGCAGCGCGGCGACGACACGCCGCGCGCCCGGCGAGAGTGCCGCCTCGACATCGAGGAGGGCACGGGGCGTCGTCACGCGGCCACGGAGCGCGTGGAGCAGCCGCTCGCGGTCGCCGGGGCGGACGCTGCGCGGCGTATCCGCGACGTGCCACCAGCGCGCCGCGTCCAGCAGCACATCCGCGTCGAGCGCGTGCATCAGTTCGTCAATCGTCGGGGCGACGATCTCCTCGCGCCGACGCTCGCGCATCGAACGAGTGATCAACGTGCCGATCTCGCGTGGGAGATAGAGCGCGCCGGTGGACTGCCGGTGCATGATCTCCGCGCGCCGGAGCAGCGCGAGCGCCTCGTTCAGGTCGAGCGGGTCGGCGCTCATGCGTGTCATCAGGTCCTCGCGCGTCAGCCCATCCTCGCTCGCCAGCGCGAGCGCACCCGCAACCTCGCACGCCAGTGGCGGCAACACATCGAGCACATCCTCCAGCACCCATCGATCCGTCATCGCCTGGAAGAGCAGCGCGACGTTGTCCGCATGGGTGCGCTTGGTGAGCGGGACATCCCACGTCTCGGCGGCGAGACGAATGTCGGCGGGGGATGCGTCCATCAGGATAGTGAGCAGGCTGCGTTTCATACCCTCTGCCAATCGCAACGGGAGACGTATTCGTCCACCCCATTGTACATGCTCCGCCTTCCCACTCGTACACGAATTTGCGCCACGCGGGAAGGCAGTAATAGCAAGGGAAAAGAGGCGCACGGAAAGTTGCCATTTCGTGATTCCTATGATACACTTCAGCAGTAGAACAAGCGTTCCGTTGCGGCTCCCGATGGCAAGGTTTCGCACGGCACATTCCCCCACGAGAGGAAGGTCAAATCCTATGCCCGCAAGCCCCAGCATCCCCGGAACGTCGAGCCTCCGCAAAGGCGCAGACAAGGAAGGGAAGAAGCCAATGCCCACAAGTTCCAATGGCGTCGAGCGTTCCGCGACGATCGATGAACGCCGCAAGGCGATGGACACCGCCGTGGCGCAGATCGAGCGTTCGTTCGGGAAAGGGTCCATCATGCGGATGGTCGATGTCTCGAATAAGATGGTCGTCGAGTCGATCCCGACGGGTTCGATCGCGCTCGATCTCGCCCTCGGCGTCGGCGGCATCCCGCGCGGCCGGATCACCGAGATCTACGGGCCGGAGTCGAGCGGCAAGACGACGCTCTGCTACCACATCATCGCCGAGGCCCAGAAGACGGGCGGCATCGCGGCGTTCGTCGACACCGAGCACGCGCTCGACCCTTCGTACGCGCGCAAGTGCGGCGTCGATCTCGACAACCTCTTCATTTCGCAGCCCGACACCGGCGAGCAGGCGCTCGAAATTACCGAGACGCTCGTGCGCTCCGGCGCGGTCGATGTGGTCGTCGTGGACTCCGTGGCGGCGCTCGTGCCGCGCGCTGAGATCGACGGCGACATGGGCGATGCGCACGTTGGTTTGCAGGCGCGGCTCATGTCACAGGCGCTCCGCAAGCTGACCGGCGCGATCAACCGCTCGCACACCTCGGTCGTCTTCACGAACCAGTTGCGCATGAAGATCGGCGTGATGTTCGGCAACCCGGAGACGACCTCCGGTGGCCGCGCCCTCAAGTTCTATGCCTCCGTGCGGATGGAAATTCGGCGCGTGGACAGCATCAAGAGCGGGCAGGACATCACGGGCAGCCGCTCCCGCGTCAAGGTCGTGAAGAACAAGGTCGCGCCGCCGTTCAAGCAGGCGGAGTTCGACATCATGTATGCGGAGGGCATCTCGGCGGCGGGCAGCGTGCTCGATGTCGGCGTGGAACTCGGCGTCGTCCGCAAGAGCGGTGCGTGGTTCTACTACGGCGAGGAGCGCGTCGGCCAGGGCCGCGAGAACGCGAAAGATTTCCTCAAGGCGCACCCGGAGATGCAGGAGGAAATCTACCGCCGCATCCTCGGCCTCGCCGACAAGGCGGCAGACGACTTCAACATCGGCGTCACCACACCGAATGGTGTCGAGGTCGCGCCGGAGGAGTTCGGCGCCGCCGACGAGGACGAGTAAGCGGGGATTATTCCTCACCCCCCTCCCCTCTCCATCGCCTAAAGATCACGGAATGGGTCAGGTCCGTTCGGCGATGGAGAGGAGAGGGGAATGGATTTTTCGAGACGTTCTCAGAGACGCGCTGTGGGGTCATGATGGTGGAACACGACGCGCGCGCGCAGGAGACAGGGGTGACCGTTCGCTCGGTCACCCCTGTTGGTCGTGACGCGCAGGAATTCACGGTGGCATTCGTCGCCGACGAGGCCAATCCGCTGACGCTCACGGCGACGGTGGTGGTCGAATTCGGCCTCCGGCCCGGCAAGCATCTCGACGCCTCGGACCTCGGCACGCTCCGTCACGCGGACGTCCGGCAGCGCGCGACCGAGGCGGCGATGCGCTACCTCGGCCTCCGCCCGCGCTCGACGCAGGAGATTCGCGACTATCTCCAGCGCAAAGGGTTCATGCCGGAGACGGTCGCGGTCGCGATTGAGCGATTGGTCGAGCGCGGCTATCTCGATGACGCCGCGTTCGCGCAGTGGTGGGCGGAGAACCGCGCCCAGTTCCGCCCGCGCGGCCCGCACCTCTTGCGACAGGAACTCCGCAAGAAGGGCCTCACCAGCGAGACCATCGACGAGACGCTGACTGCGCAAGCAGAATCCGTCGACACCGACGCGCAGGCGCTCGAACTGGCGCGCGGCAAACTGCGGTCGTTCCACAAGAACGGTCTCGAACCGGATGTCGTCTATCGCCGCCTCTCCGGGCTGCTCGGTCGGCGCGGCTACGGCTACGACACGATCCGCACCGTCATGCGCACCCTCCGTGACAACGGCGAACTCGCCAGCCCCGACGCGCTGGGCAACGAAGGCTGAGAACTACCTAATGAACCGCTGTCCATGCGGCATGATTCATGACGCGCGGATCTGCGCAAAATACCAATCAAATGTATCGACGAATGCTTGCCAAGTCGTATGATCCTCTAATTTACTGATCTGACGTGATTCGCTCATTGCAGCAGTATACAGGTTGAGATCCGGGATTGCGCTGAGACGGTTCAATAGCTCGGCTCGAATCGCCTCTTCCGTGAATGGAGGATTGCTAACCATCCGAGAGTGAAAGAATTCTAACCCACCACCCGTCCACAGCCGGAAGGAAAAGTAACGCTTCCCATCGTGCTCTAGAATGGGATGTACTGCGCCTTCTTTCGCCCCTGTCCCCCAAGTCATCTCAACGTGCTGCGTCTCTAACCACCTTAGTATTTTCTGCGCGACTTTGGCAGTCGCGGAAGATCGTTTCCCTCCCAATTCCTTAAGAAACGATGCTTCATCCCACTGCTTAGAAGATCGTGGACCGGGCCCTTTCCTCTCTTGCGTTGCGACAGTTTGACCGAGCACACGCGGCACGAGCGTCTTCAGATTGCTGCCCTCAAATTGCTTGATTTCGACCGCGAGCACTTCGATTGGCGACATGTACTTGTTCAGGAACTCAACGACACGCTGCAAGTGCATCGGCATCTCGTCCGCCACGAAGAGCAGGCGCATCTTGCCAATGGACAGGTTCTCGCCGACTCGCGTCCAGAATACCTCGATATCGGTCTCTTCCTCCTGAACAAGTTCGCTCACTTTCAGGTTTGGGTCGGTGCCTTGCGCCCGACAGCGTTCCTCAAAATAAGCACGGATGCGCTCGGCAGGCCAGTAGACTTCGAGATGAGCGGCGTAATCGAGCATTTGACCCACGACTTCTCGCCGGATTCGCGAGTCGGAACTACGCTTCACTTCAACGATCGTCGGTATCGCGTCCTGGTCGAGAAAGAGATGATCGATCCACCAGCCACCCGTTCCATCCGCCTCCGTGCTGAGGCCCAACTCCGGTGAGATGAGCAGCCAACGGCGCGGGTTCGTTGTATTCATCTGGTCACCCACAAGCAGATCGGGGTAGTCCGACAGCAAACCCTGAAGCAATGCCTCCGAGTTGTACGGAGTGCGATTTACCTTCACCAACGAGTTGTCCGGTTGCACGATGAAAATACTGCCCTCCATGGCGAACCCTTCCCCAATTACTACTGCAAAGCATGAGCGCCAAATTGCTCGCTCTGCCCTGAATAACTTGTTATATCACGAAAAGGGTGACATGTCCGCGTCCGATGTCGCGGCGCGGTTGCGACTATCCGTACGCCTCTGCTATCCTCGCCCGCAGGAAAGGGAGGGGTGATGGCGGGGATTTCGGTCTTTTTTCCGGCGTACAACGATGGCGCGACGATTGCCAGCCTCGTCATTACGGCGGCGCAGGCGTGCGCGACGGTGACGGATGATTACGAAGTGATCGTGATCGAGAACGGCAGCACGGACAACACCGTCGAAATCCTCGAAGCGCTCGAACCGCAGGTCGATCACCTCCGCGTCCTCACGCACCGGCAGCCCCTGGGCTACGGCGGCGCGCTCCGCAAGGGGTTTGAGACCGCGACCAAAGAACTCATCTTCTACACCGACAGCGATGGCCAGTACGACCCCTCCGAGTTGCCGCTGCTCGTCGCGGCGCTGACGCCGGACGTGGACATCGTTAACGGCTACAAGATCAGCCGCTCCGACCCGTTGGGGCGGATCATCATCGGCAAGATCTATCATCACACGATGAAGCTCCTCTTCGGCTTCACAATTCGCGATGTCGATTGCGATTTCCGGTTGATCCGGCGCGATGTCTTCAAAAAAGTGCATCTGGAGTCGTATAGCGGCTCGATCTGCGTCGAGTTCGTCGCGAAGGCGCAGGACCTCGGCTTCCGCTTCGCGGAGGTGCCGGTGCATCACTACCACCGCGCGCATGGCAAGTCGCAATTCTTCAATATCCCGCGCATCTGGCAGACGGTGAGGCAACTCAGTGGCCTCTGG
>JBBSII010000274.1:0-6220 GCA_038232175.1 Thermomicrobiales bacterium | reverse complement strand
TCACGGTCTTGCAGCGACGTGGGGGAGCGAGGAAACAATGAACGAGAAAGTGACGCGCGCGCGGGCGCAGGTCTTCGCGCTGGTGCGGGAATGCCCCCCGGGGCGGGTGACAACGTACGGCGTGCTCGCGACCGCCATCGGCTATCCCGGCCACGCGCGGCTGGTCGGCTGGATCATGAATGGCACGCCCGCCGAGGCGCAGGTGCCCGCGCATCGTGTCGTCAACCGCGAGGGCGCGCTCACGGGCGCGTGGGCCTTCAGCCACCCGGACACGATGGCGGGCCTGCTCCGCGCGGAAGATGTCGCGTTCGACGCGAAGGGCCGCGTGGTGATGAAGCAGCATCTCTGGGACCCGATAGCAGACCTCGAAGAAGACGAGATCCAGCACATCCTCGATACTGCGCTGGCGACGTTCGCTGATCTTCCCGACCCGACGGATGATTTGCCGGAAGCGCTGCGCCGCGACCCGAACAGTCCATTTCGCGTCCGCGAGTAGACGGTAGCGCGCTATGTATTGGAAGCGAATGCCTCAATTGCGCGTCGGTACACGTCCACGGTGCGTTCCGTGACCGCCGTCAGCGAGAAGTTCGCGACGGAGTGCCGGATCGACGCCGCCGACAGTCGCTGGCGCAAGGACGGCGAGGCGGCGATTTCGGTCAGACGCGCCGCCATTATCGCGGTGTCGCCGCGCGGCACGAGAAACCCCGTTTCGCCGTCGAGGACGATGGTCTTCGTGCCGCCCGTCTCCGTCGCGACGATGGGGCAGCCGACCGCGAGCGCTTCGAGATGCGTCCGGCTGAGTGGTTCGTCCCAGCGGGCGGGCGTGACGAGGGCGGTCGCACCCCGCATTAATTCGAGCACCTCGCTGTTCGGCACGACGCCGAGGACGAGGACACGCCGACCCGTCGGGTCGAACGCTTTCAGCAACTCCTCGTCCGGCCCACCGCCCGCAATGAGCAATGGCGGCGCATCGTCACCGAGACGCGCGACGATGTCCACGAGCAAATCCGCGCCCTTGTGGGCGGAGAGTTTGCCCGCGTAGAAGAAATAGGCCCCGGCGGGTGCGTGTGAACTCTTCGTGTGGCCGTCCAACGGGATCGTCACATCGACCGCATTCGGAACAACCCGCACGGCATCGTCGCCAAGCAGCGGCCTCACCTCGGCCGCAATCGCGTCGCTGACGGCGATGACGCCGGACGCTTCTCGCAGTTGGGCCTGCCGCTGGTTGAGGATGTGGCGCATCATGCGCGCCTTCGCGACGCGGCGGGCGGCGGGCGCATCCTCGGTGCCGCGTCGGTCGTTGCACGGTGAGCGCGTCCCGCGCAAGCAGGTTGGGCATGGCGCATGGCTCAGCGCCGTGCCGTAGAAGCAGACTGGCCAGTGGTCGCGGAGCGTGATGACGACCGGGACCTTCGATGCAACCCGCGCCGTCACAGCGGCGGCATTGACGTGCTGCGCGTGGATGACGTGCGGCGCCCACGACTGAAGAAGTTCCCGCACGGCGCGTCCCGGCCCGAGCGCGGAGAGTGAGAAGATGGCCGGGTTGATCCCTGCATCGTCACCGGTCACGCGGTAGACGGGAAAATCGTCGTAGGTATCGCGCGCCAACTTCCGCACGGGCTGCGCGACGACGATTCGTACGTCATGCCCCTGCGGGCGCAGTCCGCGCGCAAGGTGGTACGCGCTCCAGCCGCTGCCGTAGCAATGCGGCGGGAAGGCGTCGGTGACGAACAGGATGCGCAGCGGTTCGGTCATGTCACGCGACCATCGCGCGCAGCGTCGTGTCGAGGGCACGGCAATGCGCCTCCCACGAGAACCGCTGAATGACCCGCTCGCGTCCGAGGCGACCGGCGGCACGGCGGCGGTCCTCGTCCTGGAGCAACGCGATCACCGCATCCGCGAGGGCTGTGCTATCCCCTTCGGGCGTCGCGTCGCCGCAGCCCGCGACGATGTCCGTCAATGGCGGTATATCGGTTGTTACCACGGGAATCGCCATGGCGAGCGCCTCATAGATTTTCAAGGGCGACCAGTAGAAGCCGAAGTGCCGCAATGGTTCGTGGCGTCGCGGGGCGAACGGCGCGACCGCGACATCCACGAGCGCGAGGTGCGGCGCGACCTCCTCGTAGGGCACGGCACCGGCGAAGATGACCTGTGATGCGTCGTTGGGCGGTATCGCCCGCTCAATCGCCGCGCGTTCCGGGCCGTCACCTACAAAGAGCAATCGCGCGTCCGGGATGCGCTGACGAATGAGATGAAACGCGCGGACGGCATCCGCCGCGCCGTGCCACACGCGGAACGACCCGGTGAATCCGACAACGGGCGCGCCGTGCGGGATGCTGTATCGCCGCCGGAGCGTTTCAACGCGCGTCTCTCCTACCGGGTATCGGTCCGGGTCGAACAGATGAACATTGGCTCCCCACGGCAGTGCCACGACTTTTTCGTGGACGTGGGAGGGGACCGTTGCCGCGAGTGGTGTGACGATCGCCGTTGCCCATGTGCATTGACGATTCGCCCACCGCTGCATCGGCCTCCCGAGGAGGGCGTCCACACGATCCTTGCGGCTGCCGGGCGGATCAATCACCGGGGCATTGACTTCGAGGAGCGACGGGATGGATCGCTGGTGCGCGGCGAGCATACCACCCCCCGCGAAGGTGTAATACCGTTCCATCACCACATCCGGCTCCCACGCGCGGACGATGCGGCGCACGGACGGCGTCATCAGCAGCGTGGCGAGGGGCGGCGTGCGCGTGAGCGTCAGGCGCGCGTGGAACTGGTGCGACAGGTCGGTGTCGTAGTCGCCCCGGCCAACGACCCGGAGATCGTGACCGAGGGCATGCAGACCGTTCGTCACTTCGCGCGCGTGCGTCGCGCCACCGTGGGATCGGTCGAGCCGGATCGCCTGCGCGCAGTAGAGAATCTTCATGCGCGCGGCGATGGTTTCGCGAGCAGGAAGAACGCGCCGGTCCGCACGCGCCGGAAGAACGCGACATCGCACAGCAGGAGCGCTGTCAGGCCGCGAAGCGCGATGCGAACAATTGGGCGCGCACCCACAGCGTCGCGGACAGAAGGCGGTGTGTACGTTCGGTCAGAAACGGTCTGCGCGTCGTCTGGTCGCTTTCGCCGCCGCGTAACGGCCTGCTCCATCGCCGCGATGCCGAGCGTTTCCACGTAAGTCGCGATGACCGGATTGAGGTACCAGAGGGTCGCGGCGCGGAAGCCCTGCGCGTCGAGTTCGCGCACAAGCGCGTCGGTGGTCTCGACGGCCTTGACGTGATCGCCTTTGCGCAGGTGATCCCGCGTGCGATCGACGATCCCCGCGCGATGGAATGACTCGGACAGCCGACGACCGGGGTCGATGAGCCGGTTGAGCCACGACCGCTCCCGCGTGTTCGAGAAGCAGAAGTAGGAGCCATCGCGGGTGAGGACGCGCCGCGTCTCGCGCAGATGGTCGCGGACGCCGGCGAGGTCGAGATGCTCGAAGACATCGACTGTGTAGACATGGTCGAATGTCCCCGGTGCGAACGGGAGCGCCCGCGCGTCGGCCTGCACGAGGTCCACGGTTCCGCGCGCGCGGGCCGCGAACCGGGCGGCGGGGTCGAGGCCCACCATGTGCGCGACGGCCCGGCGATTCCACACCGCGAACTTGCCGTTGCCGCAGCCAATGTCGAGCACCGCATCGGTCGGCTGAGGCCGCATCAGCAGGCGAAGCACGCGCTGGCGGACACCGGCGGAGAGGACGGGTGGGCGGATGACCGGGTCATCGAGATCGACCGCATCGTCGTTGTAGACGGTCTCCTTGCCGGTGAATTTTTCATCGCAGCGCATGTCCACGTAGCCGTCGCGGAAGGCGTACGCCGCGCCGCAGTCACGACAGGTCAGACCGGACACGGAACACTCCAATGCGCCATGATGCCGTGCGCCCGCATCCTGCACGCAGGTGGCGCAGCGGAGCGTGGAGATGAGCCATTCCGAAATCATGCGTCTTCTCCGCGCCAGCCGAAGGCGACCACGCCGTTACCGATCAGCGGCGGGTACGGCACGTCGATCCGCCGGGGAAGGCGCTTGCCGCCGATCCTGACGATTGGCTTGAACCCGGTGCGGACGCGCACGCAGTCGAAACCGGCGCGATGCAGGGCCTGCCGCATCTCGGCGGGCGAGTAGATATGGGTGTGGGTCGGGTCAGCGTCGCCGCACCAGGTGCGCCGCGTCGCCGCGTCAATCGGGCGGCGCACATCCCAGCGGTTCGGCGTCGTCAGCGCGACGACGCCACCGGGGCGCAGAACGCGGAGACAGAACCGCAATGTCCGCTCGCCGTCGAGCACATGCTCGATCGCTTCGCGCAGGATGATCGCATCGAAGGAGCGCTCCCGAAAGGGGAGCGGCGCGTCGAGATTGGCTCGCACCAGCGGCGCGCCCGGCAACATCTCCCGCGCGGCTCGCAGCGCGGCGGTGGCAATGTCCACGCCCACCGCGCTCCGCACGCGCCCCGTGAAGTACCGCAGCCCC
Organism: Thermomicrobiales bacterium; assembly: GCA_038232175.1. Taxonomy (GTDB): domain Bacteria; phylum Chloroflexota; class Chloroflexia; order Thermomicrobiales; family JALYUS01; genus JALYUS01. The sequence continues at coordinate 1,714 of JBBSII010000274.1, read as the reverse complement.
GGCGCCGCGCCGCACGCCCCATCGAGGACGACCGCGCCCGGATCGAGGCGCACATCGCCCATCGCGAGCAGGCGCTCGTACTCCCATGCCACTTTCGCATCGGATTTCGCCTGCTGCACAACAAAATACTCGTCTCGGTAGCGCTCATTCGCCGATGGTGCGGCTGTCACGGTCATGGTGTGCCTCCACCCTGATAGAACGAATTGGGCGCGCGCATCAGCCGCCACAGGTCGCTGAACAGATGGCGCGGCACCTGCGTGAACTGATTGACGAGCACCAGTGGCCACTCAAGTTGCTGCCGATCCATGTACTGCTTCACGAACTGGACGATCAATCCGCCGTTCCACAGTATCGCCGCAATCGCCAGCATCGGCACCCAGATGCGGAGCGCGCCCGGCGCTCCCGCGCGATGATCGCCCCAGCGACGGAAGACCTCTGCCAGACCAATGGCGAAGATCGGGCTGCACACGATAAACCGGCGCGCGCCGAATGCGCCCGCTGTTGTCCACGTCTGGAACGAGCCATTGAGGTAAAGCGTGAGCGCGAAACCCGTCGCCAGTGAGAGACCGAGCCGTGCGTCGCGCCGGATCAGACAGGCGATGCCGAAGACGGCGACGAGCAAAATGGGCGTCCAGAAGAACAAGCCGTGCGCCGGGTCGAACAGCACCCGCAGGGCGTTCGGCGCGTTCCAGCGCAGTTTGTCGGAGACTTCCGACGATGGGCGAAACGCGCCATTGAGGCTGCGATAGACAAGCAACTGGGGAATAAAGGCAACCACGGCCACGACACCGTAGAGGATGCCGCCCGCGAGTGTCCGCGTGAGATCGCCCCACCACTGTTTCGTGTGGCGGCGCAGGCCGGGCGCGAGGCGCAGCGCCTCATCCACAACGGGGACGAGGAGAAAGACCGCATCCTGCTCCCGGATCATCGCGACGAGGCCGCCGAGCAGACCGAGCGCTACCCATCCCAGCCACGTTCGCCGCTCCCGCGTCCGGTACCAGACCGCCAGAAATGCCGCCGCAGCGAACCATGACGTGGCGTGCGCGTAGGTCGGCGCGAGATGGCTGTAGAAGAACGCCGGCGTGCCGAGCCAGATCACCAGGGACGCCCAGAACGCGGCGCGATGATCGGTGATCTGGCTCGTCAACCAGTAGGTGAGCAGGAGCGCGGCCCCCGCATAGAGCGCGGCGCCGAGGGAAACCGCCCAGATGTACGGCAGCGAGAAGCCATCCGCCGCCACCGAGGCGCGCGCCGCGTGGAGCAGGTGCGCGGCGCCATCACCCGCGAGGAAGAAGGGCGCCCACAGGATCGCCGATCCAACCGGCCCGTTGTTGATCGACTTGCCGGAAGGGTTTCGCTGATCGATGAAGCCCTCCTTGAACTTCGTCAGTCCGTTCGGGTTGCGGTCATAGAAGCCCTGATAGTCGTTCGTGAAGTCGAGGTCGCTATCGAAGTAGATCGACCGATCATAGACGTAATACTCGATCGCATCCGACGCCGTCATCCGGTGGGAGACGAGCGGCAACGAGACGAGGTAGAGGAGGCAAAGGATCGCGACGCCATAGTCGATCGTGCGCCACCACCGTGCCACGCGCCCGGTGCGCGGCGATGCGCTGGATCGCACGCGAGCGTGCTCGCGAATGCCCGCGCTACCCATCCGTGCCCCCCGCGACCGCTTCGCAGAAGCGGATAATCGCCGCCGCGCGCCCATCAT
>JBBSII010000273.1:0-6223 GCA_038232175.1 Thermomicrobiales bacterium | reverse complement strand
GGCCGAGCGGACGCTGCTCTTTGCGAGCAACTACCCGAACTGGACCTTCGGGGACCCCTTCGCGATGGTCGCGGCGATCCCGGAGAGCATCCGCCGCCGCGTAATGGTCGAGAACGCCCTCGCCCTCTACGGCGACCGGCTGCTGGGATAGTTGAACCACAGAGACACAGAGGACACAGAGAGGGAAATGAGAGAAATTCGGTTTCCTTTATTCTCTCCGTATTTCCTCTGTGCTCTCTGTGTCTCTGTGGTTCAAAGGAGTTACAAGGTGGAGAGGCATGTGGTGGCGCGGGCGGAGGAGATTCCGCCGGGGGGGCGAAAAATCGTCCGGGTGGTGGGGCGCGGGGAGATCGGCGTCTTCAATGTGGACGGCGCGTTTTACGCGCTGAAGAACACCTGCGCGCATCAGGGGGCGCGCGTCTGCCTCGGCAAGATCATGGGCACGACGCTTCCCTCGGCGGTCTACGAGTTCCAGTACGGCCTGGAAGGGCGGATTCTCCGCTGCCCGTGGCACGAGTGGGAGTACGACATCACCACCGGGCAATCCGTCTTCGACCCGAATGTGCGCGTGCTCACCTACCCCGTTGAGATCGTGGACGGGGATGTGACCGTGCTCTTCTCCTGAATGGGCCGCCTCGACCTCGCCATCCGCTACGCACCCGCGTATGAGGATGAGGCGTTGAGCCTCGCCCGGCGCTTATTCGCGCAGTTCGATGAGGCGATTGACTCCCTTGTGCTTGTCCCAACGGACGACGAAGATTTTTCCCTCTCATTGAACGGTCAACTGCTCGTTTCGCAGACGCAATCGCGACGCGCGCCACTCGTCGCGGATGTGATAAAAGCAATGAGCAGTGCGCAATGAGCAATGAGTCGGGGTGTCCGGCCCCCTTCGGATGAGTAGCGATGAACTACGGACGCTGCTACGATGTCGGAGGGTCTGATTACTGACTACGAGCGGCGGGGGAAGCATGAAGATCGTCGAGATGCGTGTGGTGCCGGTGGCAATGGCGGACCCGCCCTTGCGGAGCGCGTTCGGGTTGCACGCGCCGTACGCGCTCCGCACGATCGTCCAACTGAAGACGGACGACGGCGTCACCGGACTGGGCGAGACGTACGGCGGCGCGATCCCGCTGCGCGATCTCGAAGCCGCGCGGGAACGGGTGATTGGGCAGGACCCGTGGCATCTGACGCGCATCGAGGCCGCCGTTGCGGGGGATCCAACCGCCGCACCGAACAAGGACCGCGCATGGGAGGGGACACTCTCCTCCCCGGTGCAGACCTACTCACCCATCGAGGTCGCCTGCCTGGACATCATCGGTAAGGCGACGGGTCGACCGGTGGCGGATCTGCTCGGCGGTCGGTACCGGAGCGCGGTGCCCTTCTCCGCCTACCTCTTCTACAAGCACGCGGGCATCGGCGGCGCGGACGGGCTGGCGGACGCCTCGACCGCCGCGCGGGAGCGGGACGACTACCTCGTGCGGGAGGCCCTCTCGCCGGAGGGGATCGTCCGGCAGGCGCAGGACTTTGTGCGGCAGTTCGGCTTCAAGAGCATCAAACTGAAGGGGGGCGTGCTCGAACCGGACATCGAAGCGGACTCCATCCTCGCGATGCGCGAGGCGTTCGGGCCGGAGATGCCCCTCCGCATCGACCCGAACTGCATCTGGAGCGTCGATACGTCCATCCGCATCGGCCTGAAACTGGCGGGCACGCTCGAATACTACGAGGACCCGACGGACGGCAAGGTGAACATGGCGGCGGTCGCGCGGCACGTGCCGATGCCGCTCGCGACAAACATGTGCACCACCTCATGGTCCGACATCCCGGAGACCGTCGAGCGCGGCTCAATCCACATCCTCCTCTCCGACCACCATCTCTGGGGTGGGCTGATGCCGACAGTGAAACTGGCACAACTCTGCCGCGTCTTCGGCTGGGGCGTCTCGATGCATTCCAACTCGCACCTCGGCATCAGCCTGATGGCGATGGCGCACGTCGCGGCGGCAATCCCGAACCTGACGTACGCCTGTGACACGCACTATCCGTGGCAGGCGGAGGAGGTAATCGTGGGCGGCAAGCGGCGGTTCGCGGACGGTCACATCCTCATCGACGACACCCCCGGCCTCGGTGTCGAACTGGACGAGGACGCCCTCACGCGGCTCCACGAGCAGTACCGGAAGGCGGGCCTCGCGAAGCGCGACGATGTCGCCGAGATGCAGAAGATCGAACCCGGCTGGAAGCCGGTGCGATGGTAAGATTCACAGCTTCCCTTATACAGCGGGGAATCTTCGTTACTCCTCAGTTATAAATGTGCCCTTGTCGTCGCGTGTGACAGCCATTATGACAGCCACTGGCGCGAAAACAACGATTATGCGGTGCTCTCGTCCGCGCCGAGGAGGCTCTCCATACCCTCGGCGACCGTGCGGCGCATCGGCGCGGTGACGTGCTGATACCGTTTCAGCGTCATCTCGACGGTGCTGTGCCCGAGCACGTCCATGGCGATCTTTGGGTTGACGTTCGCGGCCACCATGAAGGTCGCGGCGCTGTGCCGCAGTTGGTGCGGGCTGTAGTGCGGCATCTTCGCGCGGTTGAGGACGCGGTCCATCGTGCATTTGAGAGTCGAGTCGCCGAATGGTTTGCCGACCGGTGAGGGGAAGATGAGGTTCCACTCCTGCCAACGCGGGCCCATCTGGCGCCGCTCCTCTGCGACCAGTCCTTCCTGTCGGCGCAAGGCCGCGATCGCGACCGGGGCGAGCGGGATGACGCGGTTGCCAGACGCGCTCTTCGGCTTGCCGATGTGGTTCGCGCCCTCGTATTGCTGAATCTGCCGCCGGACGGCAAGCGTCCCCTCCGCCCAATCGATGTCGTCCCACATGAGGCCGCGCGCCTCACTGAGGCGCAGGCCGGTGGTAAGGAAGAGCCAGAAGAGGTTCTCCATGCGATTGCCCCGTGCTGCGGCGAGGAAGCGGCGCGCCTCGTCGGGGGAGAGGGTCGCCTTCTCGCGCTCGTCCACCGCCGGGAGATTGACGAGGGTCGCGACGCTGCGCGCGATGAGATTGTCGCGCATCGCGTACGAGAGGGCACCCTTCAATGTCGTGATCTGGCCGTCAATCGTGTTGCGCGCGAGGCCCTTCGCCGACTGCCGGGCGATGAAGCGCTGCACGTCCTGCACGCTGAGCCGCTCGAGCACGACGCGCCCGAGGGCGGGGATGAGATGGGTCGTCGCGCGTTGCCGATAGGTGAGGTAGGTCGTCGTGTTGAGCGTCGGCTTGACGATGTCCTCCAGCCAGCGTGTGAGCAGCGTCTCCACGGTGACGCGGCCGGTCCGCACCGGCATGCCCTGCTGCAGGTCGCGATGCACCTTCGTCATCTTCTTCGCGACTTCCGTGCGCGTTGCACCGTAGAGATACTTCCTCTTGCGCCTACCGTCCTCGTAGCCGAGATTCACCTGCGCGCACCACTGGCCGTCCGCCCGCTTGAAGATGCTCCCCTCGTTCTGCCCGCGCTTGCCGCGTTTCCGTTCCGTCATGCCATCCTCCCTCTCTCGTGGGGCCGGACGATCCGGCCCCCTCTCGTCGTCGCTCGTCCGCTAATCCGCGGCCGCAGGTGTTGAATCGGACGGTTCACCGCGCCAATACGTCGCGCCGTGCTCGAGGACCGTGCCCAGGGTGCATTCCTTCTCTTCGGAAGGCCGGAGGTTCATCTGCCCGACCGCCGCCACGCCAGCCGCCTCGAACAGCGCGCACAGCGTCCCGAACATGCTCACCATGTCTCCTCGGTCACCGCACTTCTCGAAGTGATCGTCCTCGATCCGGCTCCCTTCAAGGGTAAGTCGGGCCGCGTCGCAGGCTGCCGCGAGGCGAATGCAGTCGTCTGGGTCAAGTCCCATCGTCACGAGTCCAAGCTCAAGCCGTCGCAGTTGCATATCGGTACCCTCCGTCACTACCGGGGCGAGCACGCACCCGCCCCACGTCATCTACCCGATCCGAATCTTCGGCACCCGCGCTACAGTCAGGGGCGACGCATCATCATGAGCACTACGTAGTCGAGCACACGCAGCAACCTCATCTCGACCATTGCGGCGATCACATGGCGGATATGAACATACGGATCGAAGTCGTACCCCTTCTCGTCCCACTCGACTTCGGCCAGCCGTCCCGCCGCTGCCGCGACCTCGGAACGCATCGCGGCACAACGCGGATCGTCCCTCTCGACGCTGAACCGCGCACCGACGGGATTACCCGCACGTTCCGTTTCCCTGCGAAGAATCTCGCCAGCGTATCCGCCCCATCTATCGATTTCCGCCATGAACTCTTCCGCGTCCGATGTCCAGCCAATATCTCCCATTGTCTCCCTCCTACCCGATCCGAATCTTCGGCACCCGCTGTGGGGCCTTACCGTGCTTCGCCACATGCCACGCGACGAAGAGCCGCGTGTACGCGTCCGCCGTGCGCCGCTGCACATCAAACGGCGCGCCCATCCGCTTCAACATATCCAGCACCGCTTTCTGCTGCCGCGCCTCTATTGCCAACTCGTCCGCTGTCTTCGCTTCCATCTGTTCGCTCCTTCCGCCCCTCCGGGCTTCGTACTAGCAGTACACCACCACACCGTCTTCTTTGTCGTTCAGGTCCACCGCGTATCCCGCGCCTTCCAGCACCGCCGCGACCTTGCATACCATGTCGGCGAGGTTGTTCGGGATGTAGTAGCCAAGCGTTCCGCTCGTGTACCACACGTTGATCTGTCCGGTCCGCGCACTCTTCTCAACCAGGAACCCGCTCCCCAGCGTTCCCATGTTCCGCGCGCTGATCGGGCGGGTTCGGTCCGCCTTGAACATCTCCGCGACGCCGATGTTGGCCGCGTCCAATGTCTCCTTGATTGTCTTTACCGCGTACCGTGTCATCTGTTGCTTCCTTTCCATTCACAGGGCGATGCAGCGCGGTTCAGGCCCGGCGAGCGAGTAGAGCGCGCAGATCTCCATCCGATCAATCCGGAAGGTTGAACATGCGCGCTCGAGGTGGGCGTCGTCGATGCCGCGCACGATCCAATCGCCCGCCTCCGTGCGGGAGGGGGGCGAGATCTCGGTGATCGTGCGGATTGTCGGCTCGGCGTCTCGGAGCGGGCGGTAGGCGAACGTCACCGCGCCGTGCGGGACGGCCGCGATGATCGCCAGTCGGGAAAGGGTGCTGGTGAGTTCGACCACGGTTAGGCCCCCTTCGCGACTGCCGCGTCGAAGGCCGCGTCCGCCGCGTCCCACTGGCCCATCCAGAACGGCCCGCGCTCGCTCTTCGGGGTGTCCCACAGGTCCAACCGCCAGTCGAGTAGCTCCTCCGGCGTCGGCTGCTCCCGCTCCACGCGCCGCATCATGTGGGCGTATCCGCCGTCCCATGTCTCGCGGGTCTTGGTTTGTGCTACCATCTGCTGGGCCATCGGGTCACTTCCTTTGGTCTGCTGCCCTGTCAGTATTTTCGGTACTGGCGGGGCTTTTCTGTGTAGTGGACCATTTCCATCTACTATTGACATTATACACGATTAGGTCTACAATGTCAATAGGTAATGGCGATATTCGTGTAGAATGTCATTATGAAGATCGGAGGCATGGACGTGCTCACATTGACGGAGGCGGCCGACCGGCTCGGGGTGGCGACGAGCACGCTCCGGCACCAGATCGCGCGGGGTTCGCTCGTCGCGATCCGCCTTGGCGGCCGGTATGTCGTCGAGGTTGGGGAGGTGGAGAGATACCAAGAGGAGCGCAAGGGCAAGCACGGCTTCGCGGCGGAGAGCCACCCGATGCACGGTAAGCAGGGGCCGGGGCACCGACGCAAGAAGACGGAGGAATGAGCCATGAATCCCTTAGCCTCGCCAGATGATGTTGAGACTGGTTATCGCAATGACTACGCGGTTACGTTTCGGGCAGAATCGCCCGCGTTATTTGTACGCGACACCGGGCTCTCTGTGACCGACATTCAGGACGGCCCCATTACTGCGGATCTGTCCTTCGCCAGTTTTTACTCCTTTGATAACGGTCCTCTTCCATTACCGGGTGCCTTGCGTGTAAGTGCGCGAGGAAAGAGTCGTTCGATCGTTGATGCTATGAACGCAGGGCTTATTCAAAGTCGAAGAAGGAGGATCCCTCCGGTAGGATAGGGTTGTCTTGACTCACTACCCGAAGGAGGAATCCATGTCCCAGATCGTACCACCCCTCGCCGCTGTGCTGGCGGACTTCCCCGAT
>JBBSII010000272.1:0-6257 GCA_038232175.1 Thermomicrobiales bacterium | reverse complement strand
TGTCGGAGGACTTCATCAGCGGCTTCTTCCCGACGATCGTCCTCTACAACACGAAGTTCGCGGCGAACAAGGCGAAGGACGGCCCCGCGCAGGGCTTCATGAACGCCTACGTCCGCGCCTGCCGGGACTTGCAGGGCAACGCCTTCAAGACGGACGAGATCGCCGCCATCGTCGAGAAGTACACGCGCGTCCCCGCCGATGTCGCCAAACGCTCCAACGCGCCGACCTTCGACCTGAACGCCCGCTTCAAACTGGACGATCTCCAGACGATGCAGCAGTTCTACGTCGAGCGCGGTGGCCTGACGTACAAGGAACCGCTCGACATGAAGAAGGAGATCGACACTTCCTTCGTGGACGCGGCGGTGAAGAAACTTGGCGAGTACACACGTTGAATACGTCACGAGTGATCGGCGATGAAGCGATCTTCCTCTCTGCTATTTCCCAGCAGTTCGGCCCCGTGCCCGCGCTGGCGGCGGTTGATCTGACGGTGCGGCCGGGGGAGTTCGTCTGCCTCGTCGGGCCGAGCGGGTGCGGCAAGACCTCGCTGCTGCGCATCCTCGGCGGGCTGGCGCAACCAACGGGCGGCACGGTCGCGGTTGCGGGCAAGGTGGCGACGGTCTTTCAGGGCCAGTCGCTCTTCCCGTGGCTGACGGCGGTGGACAACGTCGCGTACGGCCTCGCGCTGGAAGGCGTCGCGGCGGGGCCACGGCGCGCAGTCGCGATGGAGCAACTGTGGCGCGTCGGGCTGGAGCGGTTCGCCCGCGCCTACCCCGGCACCCTCTCCGGCGGGATGCAGCAGCGCGTCAACATCGCCCGCGCCCTCGCGGTGGAGCCGGACGTGCTCCTGATGGACGAGCCGTTCGGCAGCCTCGACGAGCAGACGCGCATCCTGATGCAGCAGCAACTGGTGGCACTCTGGCAGGGGAGCGGCACGACGGTTATCTTCGTCACGCACAGCGTCGATGAGGCGGTGGCGATGGGGGATAGGGTCTGCGTCATGAGCGCGCGACCGGGCCGGATCATCCTCGACTGCCTGATCGACCTGCCCCGCCCCCGCACGCGCTACGCCGACCGCGAAGCCCCCGGCTTCCGCGCCGCCGCCACCCGCATCTGGGAGACGCTCGAAACGGAAATCGAAGTGCTGAGTACTGAGTGCTGAGTGCTGAGAAAAGAGTACACGATATGAGCGCCAAGCAGATCATAAACAGCAGTGAGCAGACAGGACCCGTAGGGGCGGTTCGTGAACCACCCTCCCTCCCTTCCGATCACAATTCATCACGCCTGCATCGCCCTGCACTTAGACCCCGCTCAGCACTCAGCACTCAGCACTCAGCACTCTCCCAACGTCTGCTCGCCCTCCTGTCGCCGCTCGTGCTCGTCGGGCTGTGGGAGGTGGCGGCGCGCTCCGGGCTGCTGAATGCCGTCTTCTTCCCGCCGCCGAGCGGTGTCTTGGGCGCGCTCAAGGCGGTGACGCTCTCCGGCGATCTGCCGCTCGACCTTCTCGCGACGACGCGGCGGGTGCTGATCGGCTTCCTCGTCGGATTCTTCCCGGCGGCGGCGGTCGGCCTGCTGATGGGGCTGTCCAGCAACCTGCGAGCGATCCTGCTGCCGATCACGTCACTCATCTATGCGATCCCGAAAATCGCCATCCTGCCGCTCTTCCTCGTCATCTTTGGGCTGGGGGAGCGGAGCAAGATCGCGATGATCGTGGCGAGCAGTTTCTTCTTCGTGCTGCTCAACGCGATGGCGGGCGTGTTGGCGATTGACCGGCTGCACCTCGACGTGGCGCAGTCGTTCGGGGCGTCCCGCTGGCAGGTGATTCGCACCGTCGCCCTCCCCGGCGCGCTCCCCTTCGTGCTGACGGGCGCGCGGCTCGCGCTCGGCTTCTCCCTGATCGTCGCGGTCGGCAGCGAGTTCGTCATCCCCGGCGGGCATGGCATCGGCACGCGCATCTGGCTCTCGTGGCAGATCCTCGACATCGAGCAGATGTACGCCGGTCTGATCGCCGCCGCCGCGCTCGGCGTCCTCCTCAACTTCCTGATGGACGAGGTCGAGCGGCGGCTCCTGCCGTACCGGAAACGCGCGTAACGGCGCGCGAATACTTTTGAACCGCGAAGGCGCGAAGGACGCGAAGAGGGGAAGAGAAAACCGAGAATTTCTTCCCTCCTCTCTCCTTCGCGTCCTTCGCGCCTTCGCGGTTCAATTCCCCTACCGTATCCAGATGTCAGTATTCACGGATGTATCGACATCCGTACAAGGCGTCGCTCGCTGCTCAGGCGAACTGCGGCATCACCGCGTCCATGAAGAGCGTGATCCCATCCGCGCTTGGGAAGTCCACGAACCGGAGTTGGAGGTGCGTCACGCCGAGCGCGGCCCACCGGCGAATCTGCGCCGTCACCTGCGCCGGTGTGCCAATGAGCGCGCTCTCGTCGTTCGTGTAGAAGGGACTGGCCTGCGCCATGCGCCGCGCCCTCTCCTCCGTCGGCGCGACGGCGATGCACTCGCACTGCCACGTCTTCCTGATCGTGTCGAAGTCCCGGCCCACGGCGTCGCAGTGGCCGCGCAGCACATCCAACTTGTGCGCATAGGTCTCCAGCGCGCCGCCGCCGTTCCACCAGTCCGCGTGCTTCGCCACCACGCGGAGCGTCAACTGCTCGCCGCTGCCGCCAATCATGATTGGCGGCAGCGGGTCGGGCTTCGGGTTCAGGTGCGCGTCGTGGACGCGGTAGTACGTGCCCTCATACGTCACGCGCTCCTCCGTCCAGAGCCGCTTGGCGATCTCGACGGTCTCCTCCAACTGCTTGATACGGACGGAGGGCTTCGGGAACTCCCAGTTGTACGCCCGGTACTCGTCCTCCTTCCACCCCGCGCCGATGCCGTACACCACCTTGCCGGGGATGAAGGCGCAGAGGTTCGCGACCATCTTCGCGAGCAGCGCGGGATTGCGGTACGACTGGCAGAGCACGATCGCGCCCCATGTCAGACGCGGGTAGCGCGCCGCGAGGAAGGTCAGCGTCGTCCAGCACTCGATCACGGGCGTCTCGACCACCTGCCACGTCGCCCACGGCAGCATGTGATCCGTCACCCACGCCGCCGCGAACCGCCCCTCAACCCTGTCGAGCATCTCCAGCGTCTGCCGGATGAACGCCGGGTTGTCGCTCCCGTCCGCCGGGAACTCCGGCACCTTCCAGCCAAACGTCACCTTTTCCGCCATGCCGCAACCTCCTCAGAGTAAAACTGAAACCGATTGAACCACAAAGACGCAAAGACGCAAAGAACGCAAAGAGAGACTGGATTTTAACACAGAGGGCACGGAGGACACAGAGTCCACAGAGCAATCCTCTTTTTTCCTCTGTGCCCGCTGTGTGCTCCGTGCCCTCTGTGTTGAGACCCTCTTTGCGTCCCTTTGCGTCTCTGCGGTTCATCCCCGGTTTCCTCCCCCGCCCCCACCATGGCATTGAATATGCAAGCGTGGACAGCGGGTACACGTCAGGGCAGAGCGTAATTCACCAACGCAGGTAAAGGACGAGAAAGCATGAGCACAACCAGGACGCGCACGACCACAAAAAATGGCAAGGATGGCAAGGAAGCGACGCCGGTCATGCATCAGCGTGGGCGCGAGATTCAGCGCTACGGCACCGTGACGGCGATGCCCGTCGGCGTCAGCGAGCAGGCACGGCAGGAGAACTGCACGATGCTCAACCAACTGCTCGCGGACACGATCACGCTGTACAGCCTCTACAAGAAGGCGCACTGGCAGGTGAAGGGGCACACCTTCTACCAGTTGCACCTGCTCTACGACAAGCACGCTGGGGAGCAGTTGGAACTGGTGGACACGATCGCCGAGCGCATCCAGATGCTCGGTGGCGTCTCAACGGGGATGCCCGCCGATGTCGCCAAACTCTCGCGCCTTGAGAACCCGGCATCGGGCGTCGAGGAAATCCCCGTCGTTATCTCCCGCCTGCTCGAATCGCACGAGGCGATCATCACCTTCGTCAACGAGGCGATCGACGCGACCGAGGAGAACAAGGACTGGGGCACGAATGACATGCTGATGAGCGACGTGCTGCGCACCAACCAGATGCAGGTCTGGTTCGTCGGCGAACATCTCGTCGATACCCCCATCGTCCGGGCCTGACGCCCGACGGACAAGCGCAATCGGTCGAACGAGGTGGCCTCCGGGTCGCCTCGTTCGTATCGTTTGTCGCGCCAAGCACGCAGGTTGTGCAAATCACCAAAGAATGACCTGACGTTTCCGTCAGGATGTAGGGCAGAGAAGCGCTTCTCACGACGCTCTTTGTGCGGTATGCTGCGCGACATCGGGAATGGGGATGGGGATGATGGAGGGGACGATGCGCATCCGCGTTGGCTGTGAATTCTTGTACGAGGCGACGTGGCCCGCACCGGCGGTGCTGCTCGTGCAGACGCGGGACGACGACCCGCACCGCATCCTGCACGAGGCGTGGGAGACGACGCCCGCGCTGCCGACGCGCAACTACTACGACCTGTACCGCAACCGCTGCCAGCGGCTCACCCTCCCCGTCGGCCCCGCGAGCCTCCGCTACGACGCGCTCGTGGAGATCTCCGGCGACCCGGACGATGTAGACGTCACCACCCCGCAATGCGCGGTGGAGGACCTGCCGGACGAAATTATCTTCTACACCCTGCCGAGCCGGTACTGCCTCTCGGAAGCGCTTTCCAACACGGCGTGGGAGCTGTTCGGCGGGTCGGAGCCGGGGTGGGCGCGCGTGCAGGCAGTCTGCGACTGGATCAACGCGAACATCGAGTATGGCGCAAAGAGCACGCCGCTGACGACCGCGCTGGATGTCTATGAGGCACGCGGCGGCATCTGCCGCGACTTCGCGCACCTCGGCGTCACCTTCTGCCGCGCGCTCAACATCCCGGCGCGCTACGTCTTCGGCTACATGCCGGACATCGGCATCCCGCCGCCCTACCCCGCGATGGACTTCCACGCCTGGTTCGAGGCCTATCTCGGCAACCGCTGGTGGACGTTCGACGCGCGTTTCAACACGCCGCGCATCGGGCGCATCCCAATCGGGCGCGGGCGGGACGCCGTCGATGTCGCGATGGTCACGACGTATGGGGCGGCGAACTTCCGCCAGATGACCGTCTGGTCGGATGTCGTCGCGGGCGGGGAGAACGACGGCCCGGTTGCCGTCACCACGGCGGGCGAAACGGATGGGGGGACCATTGCCGCACGACGAGATTGAGACGCTGATTGGCTCCCTGGAGACGCTCGACTACCGGCGCGTGGACTGGCCGAATGTGCGCTGGACGGCGTACCTCCTGCACCAGCGTCTGCGCTACGAGTACCCCGGCGCGATCCACGACCTGCGCCAACGGCTGATGATCGTCCCGCCGGATCGGTACGGCGGCCAGCGGCTCGTCACGCACAAACTGGAAATCTCCGCGCCCTTCGTCACGATCGACCGCACGCAGGATGCCTTCGGCAACCGCGTCCTGAACCTCTTCGTCGAGCACGTCGAGCGGGAGATCGACTTCACCGCGTGGATCGTCGTCGAGCACGACGCGACGGTCGGACCGACCACCCTCCCCGCCGATGACGCCCTGCTCGCACCGTTTCGCACGCCGACATTCCTGACGACGCCCGACGACGCCATCCGCGCGGCGTCGGAGACCCTTCGTGCCGACGGAGGCAACGACGCGGCCCTCGCGGCGCGCATCAACCGGTGGGTGCACACAACGATGACGTACCAGTACGGCATCACCGGCGTCCGCACCCCGGCGGGAGACGCGCTGGCGGCGGGTCACGGCGTCTGCCAGGATTTCTCGCACATCATGCTCGCGCTCTGCCGCCTCTGCGGGATGCCCGCGCGTTACGTCTCCGGCCACCTGCTCGGCGAGGGCGGCACGCACGCATGGGTCGAAGTCCTGCTGCCCGACCCGCACGACGCGAGCCGCCGCATCGCGCACCCCTTCGACCCAACGAACGGCTGCATCCCCGGCCTGAAGTACATCACCGTCGCTGTGGGCCGCGACTACGGCGATGTCGCGCCGACCTCCGGCACCTACCGCGCCCCGTACGTCGGCCACCTCTCCACCCACAAACACGCGGGCGTCACGGCGCTCGAATACTTCTGAACCGCGAATACTGCCCAGAGGGCCCCCCGGCGGCCGCGGCCGGGCGAGGGGAGAAGAAGAACATAGCAGGTTTGTATTACCCGCGAGGCGAGCGTGAGGGGGGGCACGGGGGGGGCGTGGGCGGGGGAGTGGAC
>JBBSII010000271.1:0-6285 GCA_038232175.1 Thermomicrobiales bacterium | reverse complement strand
GCGCGACGCGCTCCCAGAGTGCATCACTAACTTCCCAAGGCTTGGTGCGTGCCATGTATGACTCCTTTCCACAACGATTCACGCACCCAGTTTACCGGTTTCCGGATAAGCTCTAAGTGCTGAGTGCTGAGTCATTGTGCGGGCACGATGTACCGTGCACCGATTGTGCGGTGCGGCCCAGCCCCGCATAGGCGTCGCTCCAGATGCGCTCCAGCAGGTACTCCCGGTTGAAGACGCGGCCCGGATTGGCGGCGAGCAGGTGGAGCAGGCCGAACTCCTTCGCGGTGAGCGCGACCGCGCGGCCATCCGCCACCACGTCGTGCGCCGACGGGTCGATGTGCAGGCTGGGGAGGTCGATCACCGTCTCCTCACCCGGCTCCTGCTGCGCCTCGCGCATCATCTCCACGCGCCGGAGGATCGCCCCGACGCGCGCGAGCAACTCCCGCATCGCGAAGGGCTTGACGAGGTAATCGTCCGCCCCCATCTCCAGGCCAACGACGCGGTCCAACTCCGTCCCCTCCGCGGTGAGCATGAGGATTGGCGTGATCGCGACGCGACGGATGCGGCGGCAGACCTCCAGCTCATCGATCTTCGGCAGCATCAGGTCGGGGATGACAAGATCGACCTCCTCATGGCGCACCCACTCCAACGCGGCGGCGCCATCCGCGGCGTGATAGACCGCGTGCCCCTCCGCCTCCAGATTGGCGCGGACGAGGTGCGCGAGGTCCCGTTCATCTTCGACAAGGAGAATCGTTGCCACAGGCCCCCGCCGGGGAGATACAGTGCTGAGTGCTGAGCAGATTTGACCTTCTCAGCACTCAGCCACTCAGCACTCGTTTACGCCGCACCCTTCACGTCGCGCCGGTTGAAGATGACGGCGCTGATGACGAGGAAGATGATCGCGTACCCCGCGAGGAGTGCGATCGCGACAGGCGGTTGCAGGAGGCTCTTGTTGAAGGTCTGCGTCCGGTCGAGGCCATAGGCGATGGCGCGCTGGTTCGGGGTGATGAAGAAGTTGACCGCCTTCGCCCACCCGCCGCCGAAGCCGGCGAGGATGCTCGTGATCGTCCCCTCCAGAATGGTATAGCCAAGCACGACCGCGACCCCGGCGACGACCTGACGCGCGAGCAGCGTGATGACGAGCGCGAGGGCGAATCGCGGCGCGACGCCGAGCAGTTCCGCGCCGATCCCTTGCCAGAATGCCTGGTCGAACGCGCCGCCCCACGCTATCGGCGCACCCTCGACTGCGGTGAGGATGACACTCAATCCGATGCCGAAGGCGATGATGACTGCGAGACCGATTAAGCCCGCGAGGAAAACCGCAACTGCCTTCCCGATGATGTACGGGATGCGCCGGATGCCCATCGCGAGTTGCGTGCGGATCGTGCCGTACTGAAACTCATTGCCGACGACCACCGCGATGGCGATCACGATCAGTGTGCCCCAGAGCGCGGTCGCGGCGGAGACGGCGGTGTGCACGCCGTTCGGGAGCAGCACGCGGTGCAGCGAGGTGGCCGCTGTTCTCGCGCTGCTGCTGTGCTTGCCGATCTGGTAATTAATGGTGAAGACGAGCGTCGTGACCGCAGCCATGATGCCGAGCATCCACCAGGTCATTGGCCGCTTCCGGAGTTTGAAGAGTTCGGTGAGAATGATGCTGCCCATACGGATGACTCTCCTTTATCGCGTCGTGCGCGAGACGGATTACGAACGCCCGGCTTGCGTCGCGGGAACGCCGGGTTGCGCCGCGTCCGCGCCGACGAGTGAGAGGTAGATCGATTCGAGGCTCGTCTCCACGGGTTGCAGCCGCGTCAGCCGCAGGCCCGCGCCGACGAGTGCGGTGGCGATGTCGGCGGCGCAGTCGCCCTCGCACGCCGCTTGCAGCCCCCGACCCTCAGGCCGCACGTCCGTCACGAAGGACGCGCGCCGTAGTACCTCCGTCGCGCGGGCCGGGTCGTCCACTTCGAGGTAGTGGCTGTTGCCAGATTGGACCAGGCTCTGTGTCGTTCCCTGCTTGACGATCACGCCCCGGTTGATGAACGCGACGCGCGTGCAGACCTGCTGCACCTCCGCGAGCAGGTGGGAGCAGAGAAAGATCGTCTTTCCCTGCGCCGCGAGGTGGAGGATGAGGTTCCGCACCTCGACCACCCCCTCCGGGTCGAGGCCGTTGGTCGGCTCATCGAGCATCAGCAGTTCGGGGTCGTTGAGGAGTGCCGCGCCGATCGCCAGCCGCTGTTTCATGCCGAGTGAGTAGGCGCTGTATTTGCGATCCGCCCGGTCCGCGAGGAAGACCTGATCGAGAATCTGCGGGATGCGCGCCTCCGGCACGCCGCGCAGCCGCGCCACGACCCGCAGATTGTCCCGCCCGGAGAGGTACGGGTAGAATGCGGGGGACTCGATGATGCTGCCGACCTGCGTGAGCGCGTGATACCGGCCCGCATCGGTCGTCTGCCCGAAGAGTTCGATGTGCCCGGCCGTCGGCTCGATCAGGCTGAGGATCATCGATACGGTCGTCGTCTTGCCTGAGCCGTTCGGCCCGAGGAAGCCGAAGACGTCCCCCTGCTGCACCATAATCGACACATCCTGCACAGCGGTCACGTTGCCGTACTGCTTGCGCAATCCTTCCGTTCGCAGCACGACGGACGCGGCGTCCGGCTCGCGCATCGGTGTGGCACGGTCCGGCATCACGGGTTGCGCGGCCGTTGTGAAGGGTTGCACCATTAATTCCTCCTTGACCTCTCTTCGAGTATCGTCCCTCGCTTTGTACCACAAAGAGTATGCGGGAGGAGTTTCGCGGCCGTATGGCGAAATCGTGGCGTTTTTGTGTCGTGCCCTACGTCGCGACTCCGCACCAGTCGAGCAGGAAGCCGCCGATCACCTTCGCGGTCGGCACGAGCGACGCCACGTCGAGCCATTCGTCCGCCCCGTGACCGTTGCCGCCGGTCGCGCCGTAGCACCCGGCGGGGATGCCGACGAAGTTGAAGTAGCGCATGTCGTTGATCGACGTGCCGACAATCTTCTCCAGCGCGGCCCCGGTCACGCGGCGATGCCACCGTTCGAGCGTCCGCACGGACGGCTCCTCGATCGACATGATCGAGCCGCTGCTCTGAAAGCCGTCGTAGGTGACGGTCGGGGGGTAGGCGCACAGCCAGTCGTCCCCGGCCGCCGCCTCCCGAACCGCCGCCTCGATCCGCGCGCGCATCTCCGTGATCTTCCGGTCGGGGAAGAAGCCGAGGCGGCAGTGCAGGTCGCAGTCGCCAGGCACCGTGCTCGGCCAGTCACCGCCCCGAATCACGCCGATGTTCAGATTAATCGGGTGCTCGACGCCCGCCCACGCGGGGTGGACGGGCTCGTTCAGGCGGCGTTCCAGGTCCCGCAGCGCGAACATCACCGGCACCATCTTGTCGATCGCGTTGACGCCTTGCGTCGCGATCATCGCGTGCGCCGCCTTGCCCACGACGTGGACGTGGAACCAGAGCACGCCGAGGTGCGCCCATGTGAAGCGGAGGCATTCCGGCTCAGTCACGAGCGCGGCGTCGGCGCGGTACCGCCGCGACATGTCGAGCGAGCCGACGCCCGTGCACTCCTCCTCGATCACGCTCTGCACCGTGAGGTCACCCATGAGCGTGATGTCGAGATCGCGGAGCAGACGGGCGAGGAAGAGGTTCATCGCGACGCCGCTCTTCATGTCGAACGCGCCGCGACCGTACATCCGCCCGTCGACGATCTCCGCCGCCCACGGATCATGCATCCACGCCGCGACCGGCTCCGGGCTGACCACGTCGATGTGCCCATTGAGGATGAGCGAGCGCCCGCCGCCACCGCCCCGGAGCGCCCCCGCGACGTTCGGGCGACCGGCGAACGGCACGCCGCCGTCGCCCCCCTCAGGCGTCGTGCGTAGCGTGTCATCGAGGTCCCATGACGCGACCTGAAGCCCGGACACATCGAGATGCTCCGCGACGTACGCCTGCGCGGTGGCCTCTTGTCCGAGCGGACTTGGTCGGCGCGTCAACTCCGCGACGAGCGTCGTCAGTTCGTCCTGCCGTTCCTCAATCGCCGCCCAGAGCCGCGCCGTCGCCCGTTCCACCCGTGGATCGGTCTCACCCGCCTGCATCGTAACCCTCCCGCGCGCCGACGAATCAGGAATCGGCACAACCCTAGCGGAGCGTGTCGCGTTGTCAAGAGATGCGCGCCGATCAGCACGCGAAAGTTCGTGCATGGGGCAAATTGACAGCCCCAAACCGTTGTGCCATCGTAGCAGCCTTCCTAATGAACGCCGGGACTGGAGAGACGGACTGAAATTCCCAACGAGCATCATGAAGGAGCATCGCCGGATGAGCACGCGCGACCAGCATCACCGCACCGGGGCCGAACTGCGCCCGATGGATCGTCGGCGTCTGGGGCGACGCGCGTTCGTCCAGGTCGCGGGGGGCGCGGCGGGGGGCGCCATCCTCGCGGCGTGTGGCGGCGGGGCGACGACCGCCCCGCAACCGACAACCGGAGGGGCGGCAACTCCCGCCGTCGCCGTCGCCACATCGGCGGCAGGAAGCCCGACTACAGCGGGCGCGAGCACCCCCGCGAGCGCCGCCGGTGCGCCGCGCAAGGGTGGGACGCTCGTCGTCGCGAACACGAGCGACCCGGAGGTGCTCGACCCCCACATCACGACGAACATCATCGCGGGGTATGCCCTGACGCTGATGCACGATACGCTCATCACGCGCGACTACGACGGCTCTTTCAAGCCAGGGGTGGCGGAGAAGTACGAGATCAGCCCGGACGGTAAGACGTACACCTTCACGCTGAAGAAGGGTGTCAAATTCCACTCTGGCAAGGAGATGACCGCAGCGGACGTGAAGTACAGTTTCGACCGCTGGCGGACGATCGAGAAAGCGCCGAACGCCTACACGATCCAGCCGGTCGACACGATCGAGACGCCGGACCCGCAGACCGTGCGCTTCGTGCTGAAGACCCCGTACAACATCTTCCTCGACCAGTTAGCGGGCGTCTGGGCGGTCATCCTGAACAAGGACGCGGTGGACAAAGCAGGCAAGGATTACGGCGTTTCGACGGTGGACGGCACCGGCCCGTACAGATTCGTCTCATGGACGCGCGGGCAGAAGCTCGCGATGGCGCGGCACGACGCGTACACATGGGGGTCGCCGATCTTCCAGAACGCCGGGCCGACGTATCTGGACGGCGTCGAATTCCGGGTCATCCCGGAGGACACGACGCGGGTCGCGGAGTTCGAGGCGGGCAACGTGCACATCCTCACGCAGGTTCCGGGCGTCGATGCGGCGCGGCTCGGCAAGACTTCCGGCGCCGGCGTCGTGCAGTATCCGCAGCTCGAGACGACGTACATGGGCATTAACACGAAGAAAGCGCCGTTCGATGACCTTAAGGTGCGGCAGGCGATCAACTATGCCCTGAACAAGGACGAACTCGTCAAGGGCGCGATCTTCGGCCTCGGCACGCCCGCGCTGACGATGGCCGCCCCCGCGACGCCGTACTACGCGAAGGGGATCGAGCCGACCGTGCCGACCTACGACCCGAAGAAGGCGGCGTCCCTCCTCGACGAGGCAGGCTGGAAACCCGGCTCCGGCGGGATCCGCGAGAAGGACGGCAAGCAACTCGTCATGCCGCTCTGGGTCTTCAACGAGACGCTCTGGATCCTGCTCGGGCAGATCATCGAGCAGCAGCTCAGCAAGGTCGGCATCAAGGTTGACACGAAGCAATACGAGGGCGCGGCGATGTTCGCGGCCCTGCGCGCGGGGGATCACGTCGCGTACACGCTCGACTTCTACTACGAGAACCTCGACTCGGTCTTCTACTTCTACTTCTACTCGAAGCAGCAGCCCGCCCCGAACCGCTTCTCCTACAATGTACCGGAGGTGGACAAACTGCTCGAAGATACGCGCACGAACCCCGACAAGACCGTGGTGGCGCAGGACTATGAGGCGATCCAGAAGCGCATCCTCGCCGACCTGCCGAGCGCGCCGCTCTTCCATGCCACGGGGACCGTCGGCAAGGCGGATGCCGTGCAGGCCCTCAAGGTCCACCCCTCGCGCTGGCTGTACAAGATGATGGATCTGTCGCTGAAGAAGTAGGCGGGGTGCTCGCTGCGTCGGGGCGGGTTCCGCCCCGACGGACAGTAACCGCGCTACTTCGGCATCGCCTTCAGCGCGGTGTAGGCGGGGCGGGGGGACCAGTCGCTCTTGAGGACGGCCCATGGGTATTTCTCGTCGCTTGGCGGGGTGATGACCGAGAAGTTAAGGTTCCAGACGAACATCG
>JBBSII010000270.1:0-6304 GCA_038232175.1 Thermomicrobiales bacterium | reverse complement strand
TCGGCGAGTGGTTCATGGATGTGCCACGGGCCAAAACACGCCGTTCGCCCTTCGCCACACTGATGACCGATCTCATCGCAGCATGACCCATACCGACTTCGCCATCGGTATCGTCATTGCGGAAGACCCGACGTACCCAGCGCCGGTTTGCACATGCACCGGAAATGACGATCATCCCCGCTCGGGACCCGACACAGGGAGGTTCACCATGGCCAAGCTGATCTACTCGGCGATCACGTCGCTCGACGGCTACGTCGCGGATGCGGATGGCAACTTCGACTGGGCTGCGCCGGATGAGGAGGTGCACACCTTCGTCAACGACCTCGAGCGTCCGGTCGGCACCTACCTTTACGGACGCCGGATGTACGAGACGATGGTCTATTGGGAGACCGCGCACACCCTCGCCGACCAGCCGCCCTTCGAGCGGGATTTCGCGGCAATCTGGCAGGCGGCCGACAAGATCGTCTACTCCAGGACGCTGGACACCGTTTCCAGCGCCAGGACGCGGATCGAGCGGGACTTCGACCCCGAAGCGGTCCGGCGGATGAAAACATCGGCGGGGCGTGACATCACCATGGGCGGCCCCGACCTCGCCGCCCAGGCGATCAAGGCCGGGTTGGTCGACGAGTGCCACCTGTTCGTCGCGCCGATCGTGGTGGGGAGCGGCAAACCGTTCCTCCCCAACAATGTCCGTCTGACGCTTGAACTGCTGGACGAACGCCGTTTCGGCAACGGCGTGGTCCACCTCCGCTACCGCACCAGTACGTGAGCGGCACGGTTCCGAATGGCACGCAGGGAAGGGAAACCAACGATGCGCGGTTTGCGATGGTGCGGGGCGCTTTGTCTGCTTGCGACAGTCATTTTCGCCTCCGCGACACCACCCGTCGGGGCGGCGAATGGCTTCTTCACGGTCGGCTTCCAGCGCCAGTGGGAAGCGGGGGAAGCAATCGTTCCTAATTTCTGGGGGCCGCTCGCGCTCGCGAAGGATGGACAGACCGAACCGTACGTCGAAGGCTCGCTCGACTTCTCGGAGAGCGGCCCGACCAACCCCGGCCAGGGAATGCGCCTCGTGCAATACTTCGATAAGGCCCGCATGGAGTTGACACACCCCGCCTCCGGTGAGGTGACGAACGGCCTGCTGGCGAACGAACTGATCACCGGCAGGCTGCAAGTGGGTGACAACACCTTCCAGCAGCAGCAACCCGCCGCGATCGCGATTGCCGGCGACCCCGACAACCCTGGCCCAACCTACGCCCAGATTGGAACCACGGCGGCGTCCCTACTCGCGAATGCACCCGCGAGGATCGGCCTGCCGATCACCGTGATCGTCGGGGCGGATGGCGCCGTAACGGACGGCGGCGGATTCGCTGGCATCTCCCTCTCCCCGAAAATTGGCGCGTACGATGGCACAACGCGGCACAACGTCCTCGGCGTCTTCGCGGACTACCGCGCCCGCGTCGGCCTACTCTCGATTGGCTACGCCAGGAGCGAACCGTTCCGCGCGACGGTGAAGGTTGCGGGGACGCAGCGGTCGATCATCGCGCAGGTCTTCGAGCGGCGCGTGCTGACGTATACCAGCGCGAACCCGGACCCCTTCAAGGTCGAGTTCGGCAACATCGGCCTGCACTACTACCGGTGGCGATACCCGACGGGCCTGCCGCTCACCGCCCCGGCCACAACAACGACGCCGCCCGCATCAACAGCGGGCGACCCGTCGCAGGCCGCGCTTAACGCCCTGCCCGCAGGGTACGCGATCAAGAGCGTGAAGACCGTCGATCTCGATGGTGATGGCGGCCAGCAGGCAATCATCGTCGCGGAGAATACGGCGGCGCATCCCGGTTTCCTCTCAACCGTGCAGGGCGCGTCCATCGTCTCAGCCCAGGCGGTTGATCAGACCTTTAAGGTGATCCCAGACGACGCAATTCAGTTGCCCCTCGCGTGAGAGAAAGACTGAGTGCTGAGTGCGAGGATAGAAAGTGTTCAGATAGCAGGGCATTTCCCCTCCCCTCTCCATCGCCGCATGTGACTGACGCAAGTCGTGTTCTCAGATCGATGGAGAGGGGCCGGGGGCGAGGAATACGAACGAGAACCGCTTCGCATCGGAGGCAACGTCGCAGTGAAGATCACGACGATTGAGGCAATCCCGGTCACCATTCCGATCAAGTCGGAGTTAATCATCCGCAGCGCGCGTGGCGTGCACGACGAGTCGCCTTTCGTGATCGTGCGGGTGCACACGGACGAGGGAATCACCGGCCTCGGCGAGGTGAGTTGCACGCCGATCTGGAGCGGCGAGGATCAGGTGACGGCAGTGCATTTCATCGACACCCTGCTCACGCCCGCGCTTATCGGGCAATCGCCGCTGGAGATTGAGCCGGTGCGCGCGATCATGCGGCGCGTGCTGGCGGCGAACCCGTTCACCAAGGCGGCGATTGAGACGGCGTGCTGGGATATCCTCGGCAAGGCGGCGGGGCTGCCGCTCTATCGCCTCTGGGGCGGGCCGGTGCGGGCGCGCATCCCGATCAAATTCTCCCTCTCCGGCACGGAGCCGGAGCGCGTGGCGCGGATCGCGGAGTGGGCCGTGGCGCAGGGCTTCCGCGCAATGAAGGTCAAAGTCGGCACCGACCCGGAGGCCGACATCCGCCGCTACCGCGCGGTGCGGGCGGTCATCGGGCCGGACGTGCGGCTCGGCGCGGACGCGAACGGCGGTTGGTCCGTGCGGCAGGCAATCGACGCGGTGCGGCGGTTGGAGGAACACGGCCTCTGGTTCATCGAGCAGCCCGTCCCACCGGGCGACCCGTCGCGGCTGGCCGAAATCCGCGCCGCAACCCGGACGCCGCTGCTCGCGGACGAGAGCGTCGAGACGGCGGCGGACGCGATGGCGCTGATCCGGGCGGGCGCGGCGGATGTGCTGAGTGCGTACATCGGCAAGGGCGCGGGGCCGGACGCGGCGCGCCGGATCGCGACGGTCGCGCAGGCGGGCGGCATCGGCTGCACACTTGGGAGCAACCTGGAACTTGGCGTCGCGAGCGCGGCAATGATCCACCTCGCGGCATCGACGACCGATTTCACCTGCGAATCGTTCCCGCCGGACATCCTCGGCCCGCTCTACTACGAGGCCGATGTGCTCGCGGAACCGCTCGATTTCCGGGACGGGTCGGTCGGGCTGCCCACCGCCCCCGGCTTGGGTGTCGAACTGGATGAATCGGTGATCGCCCGCTACCGCCGCTAGCCAGAACCCGGTAGCGCGGGCTTTCCCGCCTGCGTCTCTCCGTAGGACTGGGATGCAGGCGGGAAAGCCCGCGCTACCACTCGATAATTGGAGGAGTGCGACGATGAACGACGCCCCACCGGTCTCGACAGATTTGCTCGACCGGCACGACGCGCTCATGGCGCACCTTGCCGCGACGGGCAAAACAGTCCAGACGCTCGCCACGCTCCCCTTCGGGCGGGAGATCGTGGCAATCCAGACCGGCGGCGACCGTCTCCCCGCGATCGTGCTGACGGCGGGCGCGCACGCGACGGAGGTCGAGGGCACGCTCGCGGCATTGCGTCTGATCGACACGCTGGAAACCGAGCACGTCACGTACATCGTCCCGACGCGCGACCCGCTCGGCACGGAGGGATATGGCGCCACACTCCGGCGCGCGGCGGGGACGGACGAACCGCTCAACACAGGCGAGACGGTCGGCGCGCTACTCCGGCGTGGCGACGTGCTGTTCGATGACGGTGCACTCGTGATAGCGGCGTACGGCCCGCGCGCATTCGCGCACATGCCCCGGCAGCCTGATTGGGGCCCGTGGGGGCATCACGAAATTTACCAGCGGTTGCGCCGCCATGTGCAGCACGACCCGACGCTCGGCGCCCGCCTCAACGGGCGGAACATCCTCATTCCCGCCGCCGCGCCACAGATCGAGGGCTGCCGCGATTTCGACCGCGCGTGGACGGCGGTGGGCGCGTGGGGCGACCTGCTGCACCTCAACCGCTTCTTCGGCGACATCACCGCGCCCGTCGAGGTGACGGCGGTCAATCGTCTGCTCGACAATGTGCAGCCGGGCCTCGCCATCGATCTCCATGCCGGCACATCGGACAAGTTCTGGCTCCCCTACCCGCTCCCGCAGCAGGACGACGCCCTGAGCGAGGCCGTGGCGCGCGCGATGGCGGCGGCAGTACGGGCGGGTGGGTACCCCACCGCTACCCTCGCGAAGTTGCGTGCGGAAGGTGGCCTCGCAAACGCGGCATTCTTCACGCCATATATCGACCTCGGCAACGGCGTGACGCCGTACTACGCCGATGAGCGCGGCGAAGGCTCGAATTTCATGGACTACTGCCGTCAGTTCGGCGTCGCGGTCGGCACCGAGGCGGGGCAGCGCGCCCCGCTCGCGGTGCGCACGGATATGATCTATCGCGCCGCGCTCGGTGGCATCCGCGCGTGGGAAGCGGCGATCACGGACAAGGAGCGGTAATCGGGCCGCACCGTTCCCTACACAAGCAACCGGACATGCGCGATCTGCCGCGTCTGGCGGGGGAGGGACTTAACACAGAGGACACAAAAAGTCCAAATGTATTTTCTCTTCTCTGTGCGCTCTGTGCGCTCCGTGCCCTCTGTGTTAAGGTTCTGAAGATTGCTGTTTTTCATGCGCGTATGCGACACTGACGGCACATTCGCCAGCAATGTGACACGCGGATAAGGAGTTGTCATGGTCCAGGTTCGCGATCCAGAGAGACTCACCGAACTGAGCATGGCGATCTTCACGGCGGCGGGGGCGACGCGCGAAAACGCGGAGGGGGTCACCGCATCGCTGATCGGCGCGAACCTCGCGGGGCACGACTCGCACGGCGTGATCCGCATCCCGAGTTACATCGAGGACATTAACAACGGGCGGCTGATGCCCGCCAATGTGCCGTTCGTCACGCACGAGACGCCGACCTCGGCAATCATCGACGGCAATTCGACCTTCGGGCAGGTCGGCTCGCGGCTCACGGCGACGATCGCGGCGCGAAAGGCGAAGGCGGTCGGAATCGCGGCGGCCTCGGCCTTCCGCTGCCACCACACGGGGCGGATTGGCGAGTGGGCGGAACTCGGCGCGAAGCAGGGCCTCATCACCTTCGCCGCCGCGTCCGGCGCGCACGGCCCGTATCAGGTCGCGCCGTTCGGCGGCAAAACGAAGGCGCTCGGCACGAACCCCTTCGCGTGGGGCATCCCGCGCATGGACGGCCAGCCACCAATCCTGCTCGATTACGCGACGAGCGGCGGGGCGCAGGGGAAGTTAATGGTTGCCCGCGCCCGCAAGGAACCCGTACCGGAGGGGTGGCTGCTCGACAAACGCGGCAACCCGACGACGGACGTGGAGGAGTTCTACAACGGCGGGACGCTCCTGCCGTTCGCGGGGCACAAGGGATACGCGATGTCCGTGATCGTCGAATTGCTCGCGGTCGGCCTCAGCGGCGGGCAGACGGTGCCGGAGGGCGAGCGCGGCTCGTGCCTCTTCGTCGCGTGCATCGACCCCGGCACCTTCCGCGCCACCGACGACTACCGCGAAACCGTCGAGAACATCGCGGGGCGGTTGAAGCGCCAGCCGCCGAATGAGGGCGTGGACGAAATCCTGCTGCCGGGCGAGCCGGAATCCCGCAGCCGCGCCGAACGCACGGAGAAAGGCATCCCCCTGCCCGACGCGACGTGGGACGCCATCGCCGCCGTCGCAAACAGGCTTGGTGTGCCACTCGGATGAAGATTTGACGCAGCCACCACGGTAAAAGGATGGGATAATGCCAGATTCATTCAAGGCGCTCATACTCACCGAAGAAGAGGGCACAGTCCGCTCCGCGATCAGCGACCTCACGGCGGCGGATCTGCCGGAGGGCGACGTGCTCGTCTCGGTCACCTACTCCAACTTGAACTACAAGGATGGCCTCGCGGTCACGGGCAAGGGGCGGATCGTGCGCCGCTACCCGATGGTGCCGGGGATCGACTTCGCGGGCACGGTGGAAGAGTCGCGCTCACCGCTCTGGAAACCCGGCGATCAGGTCGTCCTGACGGGCTGGGAAGTGGGCGAGAAGTACTGGGGCGGGTTCTCTCAGAAGGCGCGCGTCCGGGCGGAGTGGCTCGTGCCGCTGCCGAACGGGATGACGGCGCAGCAGGCGATGGCGCACGGCACGGCGGGGTTCACGGCGATGCTCTGCGTCCTCGCGCTCGAACATCATGGCCTGACGCCGGGCGACGATCCGGTGATCGTGACGGGCGCGGGCGGCGGGGTCGGCAGCGTCGCTGTCGCGATCCTCGCGCGCCTCGGCTATCACGTCGCCG
>JBBSII010000269.1:0-6306 GCA_038232175.1 Thermomicrobiales bacterium | reverse complement strand
GCGCACAATCGCCGCCACCGCCGCATCCAGCCCGGAATCGTCCCGCACGATCGCGGCGGCGGGGTACTCCGTCGTCAGGGCCGCCGCGAGGGTTTCGTCCGCATCCCCGAGCGTGATCGCGCAGATGCCGCGCTCCGTGGCGGCGACGAGCAGAGAGCCGAGCGGGCAGGGGACGACGGTGTATTGGATGTGTATCCCCGCGCCGCCCCGACGGTAGGCCGCAGGCGTCATGCCCAGTTGGGCGGGGGCGCGCTCGTAGAGGCGGCTGGAGGAGCCGTAGCCCGCCCCATACAGCGCGCTCGTCACCGCCTCGCCCTTGCGCAGTTCGCCCTTTAGTCGTTCGACGCGGCACGCCTCGGCGTACTGGCGCGGGGTGATACCCATCACGCGCTTGAAGGTGCGTTGCACGTGAAATGGGCTGAGATGCACCGCCGCGCTCAGGCTCGCCAGTGTTGGTGGTTCCTCCGGGTTCGCCTCGATCGCGTGGCAGACGCGCTGCACCAGTTCCACCTGCGGGTCGCGCTGCGGGTCGCGGGTCGTCACCGCGTCTGGGTGGCACCGGAGGCAGGCACGAAACCCCGCCCCCTCCGCCGCCTCCGGCAGCAGGAAGAAGTCAACGCGCTCCCGCTTTGGCTTGCGCGACGGGCAGGACGGACGGCAGTAGATCCCCGTCGAGCGTACGGCGTAGACGAACATCCCGTCCGCCGTGGCATCCCGCGTCAGGACAGCCTCCCAGCATCGCTCATCATTCAATGTGAGCGGTGGCGCGTCGATTGCTGGCGCGTGCGTTGCCATGGGGGGCATTTCCATTCCGATTGCATCGGTCTCTCGCGTCATCACGTTCATTGCGTTCATTGTACCGTTTCCTCCGCTTCGTTGCCTCAATGATGTTGGTCGTGTCCCCCTCGGCTGAGGGGCTGTCCAACCTTCACTCCTACTTTACGACGTGGGGGCGCGGCAAACTATCCGGTTCTTGCGTTCCAAAGTCGGCACACCCATACTCATGCGCGGTGGTTCGCATGACGACGAAAAGGGGGCGCAATGGCGATGGAGCGGGTGCGGGTCGGGGTGATCGGGACGGGCATCGGCGCGGAACATATCCGCGCCTTGCAGCAGGCGCCGGGGGCGGTCGTGACGGTGGTCTGCTCGGCGCAACGGGAGCGGGCGGAGGCGACGGCGCGGCAGTTTGCCGTGCCGCGCGCGGCGACGGACTATCGCGATCTGCTCGGCGCGGATGTGGATGCGGTCGTCATCACCACCCCGCCCGCGCTGCACCGCGCCATGACGCTGGACGCAATTGCGGCGGGCAAGCACGTCTTCTGTGAGAAGCCGCTCGCCGTGACGCTCGCAGAGGCGGAGGAGATGCGCGATGCCGCCGTCGCGGCGGGCGTCGTCCACATGGTGAACCACCACATGCGGTTCGGCGCGACCTACGCGGAGATGCAACGGCGGATCGTCGCCGGTTCCCTCGGCACGCCGACGCTCGCGGACGCGCGGGTGAGCATGAACCCGATCGACTACCTGCGCGCCCCGCTCTGGAGCGACAGCAAGCCAGGGTGGTTCATCGACGCGGCGCAGGGGGGCGGCATCCTCTCCGGGTCGGCGGGACCGCACCTCCTCGATATGCTCCGCTGGTGCTGGGGTGAGGTCGTCGCGGTGAGTTGCACGGCGGCAGTCACGGTGCCGATCGTGCCGCTGGCAAACGGGCGCGAGATCACCGGCATCACCGCGCCGGACGGCTTTCTCGCGCTGCTCCGGTTCGCGAGTGGCGCGATGGCGACCGTGCGCGGCGTCCCGATCGCGTACCGGCGCGGCGGCTTCAGAATCGAGTTCAACGGCACGGCGGGCGCGCTCCTCGCGACCAACGACGAACTGCGCGTCGCGGCGGCGGGTGATGTCGCGCTGGAGGTTCTGCCTCTGCCGGACGCGCCGTGGGATCGGGCGGGGATCGCCACGCGTTTCATCCGCGCCATCCAGGATGGGGATACCGCCGCCACGCCGGACTTCAACGACGGCCTCGCGGTGCAGCGGATTCTCGCCGCGCTCAATAAGGCAATCGCCACGCAGCGGTGGGTCGCCCTAACCCCCCCACTGCCCAAAGGGCACCCGCCTTCCCTACGGGGGAAGGGGGAGAAGAAGTGACACTCGTCATTGCCATTTTGCTGATCCCGGTCGCGCTCGTGTTGCTCGAATGGGGCGCGGAGACGTTCACGGATGGCATTGGGACGATTGGCGCGGAGACGGGCATCCCGGAGACGCTGCTCGGCCTGCTCACGGCGGGGATCGAGTGGGAGGAACTCGCCGTTGTCGCGATTGCCGCCGCCTCCGGGAATGTCGGCATCGCTGTCGGCGACGTGATCGGGTCGAACATCGCGAACATCACGGGGTCGTTCTCGCTCGGGCTGCTCGTCGCGCCCGTGTTTCCTAATCGGACGGACCGACGGTTCGCGCTCGCGCTCCTCGTCGTGACGGCGCTCGTCTGCGTGCCCTTGGCGACGGGCAGCGTCGGCAGGCCGGTCGGTGGCGCGCTTGTGCTCGCGTTCGTCGCGTACTTGGCGCTGCTCGTTCTCCTCGTCGTGCGGGGGCGCACAACCCTCGCGCTCGGTGAAGACGATGACGATAATGACGACGAGGCGGCCCGACCCCTCTCCCGCACCATCCTCCGTACGATGGTCGGTCTCGGCGCGATCCTGCTGGGAGCGGAGGCGTTGGTGCAGGGGAGCGTGCGGATCGCGTCATTCTTCGGTGTGCCGGATGTGCTGATCGGGCTGACGCTCGTGGCGGTCGGCACGACGCTGCCGGATAAGTTCATCTCGATTGTCGGCGCGCGCCGGGGGCAGAGCGGCCTGGTGATCGCGAACACCGTCGGCTCGAACTTCTGCAACCTGCTCGGCGCGCTCGGCATTGCCGCGCTGATCCGCCCGCTCCCCGTCGATCGCACGACGCGCCTCATCGACCTCCCGATTCTGCTCGGCACGACAGCGCTCTTAGCGGCGATGCTCGCATGGCGCTCAGTGGGCCGATGGGCGGGGATCGCGCTGCTTGTGTTGTACGTGGGGTATCTCGTGCTGGCGGCGCTGGTGCATTGAGCGGAACTGCGCGCATGTCCTTGTTCAGGTTAAAGTGTAAAGCCCCGACAGTCTGTGCCTCGCATCCGAACCCTGCGGCCTTGCGGCTTTCCGGTATTCGTCTACGCTGCATCGATCATCGGGACCTTACAATCATGAATATACAGACTGTTCGGACATTTGTCAAGGGGTTTGCGCGGTTTCGTTTTTAATTGCTCATCATGCCCGCCTGCTATACTCGTTTCCCAAGCTGGGAACGTGGGTGAGAAATGTATCAACGTAGCGGAAATGTGCGCTGATTGGAGCAAAGCGGTGAGCGAACGGGCGGCTACTTTGGCGACGAATCTGGAAGCGGCGAATGGGGAGGTGATCGCCTTCGCGGAAGGCTGCCCCGCCGATCGGTGGACTGTGCCGTGTGTCGATGATGGGCGCACCGTCGCGGCGGTTGCCCGGCACGTCGGCGGGGCGTACAGCGCGCACCGGCAGATGATCCTCGCAATTGCGGCGGCTGAGACGATGCCCGCGATGTTCACCGATTGGGACGCGATCCATCAAGGCAACGCGATTTCCGCCGCGAAGTACGCCAATGCCGATCGTGGCGAGACGGTCGAATCGCTTCGTCGCAACGGTGCGAACCTCGCCGCCGCCATCCGCGCGCTGACGGACGAGCAGCTTGACCGCACCGTGCCCGTGTCCATCTTCAGCGACCGCCCGCTCAGCGTCGAGCAGGTCGTCGCGAATATTGTGGTTGAGCATCCGCGCGGGCATCTCGTGGGTCTTCGGGCAACGGTTGCGGACAAGCGATAGCGTTGGTGTCTTTTCCGTCATACCAATCGGTTGCATCCACGCCAGTGGAGGGGATTGAGAGCATGGAAAATGAGTACGGCGTGACGGGTGGTGGCCCGGTGCTCGCGCTCTTCGCGCACCCGGACGACACGGAGTTCGTCTGCGGCGGCGCGCTCGCGCGCTGGGCGGAGGCGGGGCGGCAACTCGTCTACGCCTTCTGCACGGACGGCAGCAAGGGGTCGAGCGACCCGACGATGACCGGGGGCAGACTCGTTATGCAGCGACAGGAGGAGCAGCGAGCGGCGGCGCGCACCCTCGGCTGCGACGAGGTCGTCTTCCTCACCTACGAGGACGCGATGCTCGAACCGACGCTCGCGCTGCGCCGGGACTTCACGCGGGTCATCCGGCGGTATAAGCCGGAGATCGTCGTCTGCTTCGACCCGGAAGTCCACTACTTCGGCGACTGGTACATCCAGCACCCGGACCATCGCGCGTCGGGCGAGGCGGCGCTCGCGGCGATCTTCCCCTCCGCGCGGGACCGGCTGACCTTCCCCGAACTGCTCGTGGAGGGGCTGGAGCCGCACAACGTCGCGGAGGTCTATCTCGCGAGCACGAACAAGCCGAACCGCTGGATCGATATTGGCGGCGTGATCGACCGGAAAATCGCGGCGATGCAGATGCACGCCAGCCAGGTCGGGGACGGTGACCGCCTCGCAACCCTTCTGCGCATCATGGCGGAGGATGCGGGCAGGCCGCGCGGCCTCGCCTATGCCGAGGCGTACCACGTCATCAGCATGGACCCGGCGCGTCGGCTCCGGCGATCATCGTAGCGCGGCGTGAAGCATCAGGTAACCGTATCCGCCGGATTGGCCAGCAGCGGACATCGATGCGCCGGGCGAAGTGGAGCAGCGGCGCGGTGTCGGGCAGCGCGATGCCGTGCGCCTCAGCCATCGTGTTGACGGTGATCTCTGCCTCCGCCGCTTGCAACGGCCAGCGCGGGTGGTGGATGTCGCCGCGATACAAACGCCCCTGACGGTCGGTGGTGTAGAGCGCGTACCGCTCGGTCAGCCAGTGCGCGAGGGTGCCCGGTTCGCTGCAGGTGACGGGCGCGGTCGGGCCGTACGTCACGGTGAAGGCGGCGGGCGTCGCGCCCCGATGCGTGCGGCGGGATGTGTAGCGGATGCGCTCGCCCTCGGCAGTGACGGACATGCGCGCGTTGAAGTATGGCAGGTGGTACCACCGCCGCGCCACCGCGACCGCGAGCGGGCTGCCCGCGTCGAGGCAGAAGAAGAGCACGCCGGGCTTCTTCTCGGTGCCCGCGCGCAGCGTGACGTAGGTGCGCACGTTCAACTCAGGGAACGCGCCGGTCATCGGCTCTGATGGCAGGCCGCGCAGCCTCACCCCCGACATGCGGAACGGCACAACCCCAACCCATGCCGCGCCGTCGAAGGTGTCCAGCGCAAGGCTGTCGGGGATGAGCGGGCGCAGTATCGCCTCCGGCACGGGCCAGTGCGCGAAGAGTAAATCCCGCCACGTCTGCCGCAGCGCCCATCGTCCGGCGGGTACGGGCTGCGTCTCCCCTTGCGTTCGCGGGCCGCTCATTGGCTACTCATAGACCGCGACGCCCGTCTGATTCTTCGTGATGTAGTCCCAGTCGTACGCGACGCCGAGGCCGGGGCCGGTCGGGACGGGGATGCAGCCGTCCTTGTCGATCGCGTCGAGGCCATCCGCGTAGTCGTCCGCGAAGATCGGCGGCCTGCCGCTCCGCACCTTCGGGTGGACGAGGCCCATCTCGTAGTAGTTCGTGTTGCGGATCGCCGCCATGCAGGCGCGCTGCGCCGGGCCGGGCGCGTGGAGTTGCACGTCCAGCCCGAACCCTTCGCACGCATGGGCGATCTTCATCACGCCCGTGATGCCCATGTCATAGTCCGGGTCCGTGTGCACGAGGTCTGTCGCCTCCTGCACCATCAGGTCGATGTGCGTCTCGAAGCCGCGCGCGTGCTCCCCGATCATGATGGGCGTGCGGATCAGTTGCCGCAGCTTGCGGTGCGCCTGCGCGGAGATGCCGCCGTCCTTCATCGGGTCCTCGATCCAGAGGAAGTTCGCCTCGTCGCACGCGCGGCAGACCTTCAGTGTCTCCGCGAAGGTGTTGTACTCGCATGCCGGGTCGAGCATCAGGTCGAAGCCGTCCCCGACCGCCTCCCGCGCGGCGAGGACGTTCGCGACTTCCTGTTTGACCGGCGCGTTGCCCCACGGGTGAATCTTCATCGCGGGGTAGCCCATCTCCTTGCACTCGACGGCGAACGCCGCGAACGCCTCGGGGCTGCTCAGCCCGCTGGGCTGGTGGTCGCCGTGGTAGGTGCTGGCATAGCAGGGGAGTTTGGTGCGCCAGCCGCCGAGCATCTGCCAGACGGGCGCGTCGTACATCTTCCCCGCGAGGTCCCACAGCGCG
>JBBSII010000268.1:0-6332 GCA_038232175.1 Thermomicrobiales bacterium | reverse complement strand
TCCATTCATCCTCCCGGTTCGTCATGTGGGAAACGCGCGTCGGTTCAATGCGCAGTGGGGCGCGACGACCAACTTCTCCCGGTCTCATCGCAGCGCCGGTGCGTATCTTATCGCCTGGGGATGATCGCTGTCGCGCATTTTAGGGCACGTTCCGTGCGATAGCGGACGAGGATCGTCTCATCCATCTTGGAACGGAAGCACCGATGAGCATGACCGCCGCCTTCTTCGACGAACTCTCCCGCCGCGCCGGGACCGATGACCGCCCCTTCGTCGATGCAAACGAAATTGCGGATCAACTCGGCATGAACGACACCGACCTCATCGCGGCAATTGAGTCCCTGGAAGAGGGCAACCTCATCGAGGATATCGCGCGGGGCGACATGATCGACGTCCGCCTGACGGAGCAGGGCATCGCGATGGCGCGCCAGCAGAAATAAAAGGCATAAAAACCTACATATCCCGTAAGACTCTGCCAATGTCGTCCCTCATGGTTCGTTCAGACGTGTCCCTGGCCCACCGGGCCAGTCCAGAGGTCCAGTCACAAGATACCGAAGGTGCCGTGCAGGACGGCCCCGTTCGCGGCGACGTACTCGCCGATCAGGAAGCGGTTATCGACGCTGAAGTTCAGTTTCGTCGTCGCGCCGGTGTTCGTGTTCGTCGCGATGCCGGTGCCGGTGAGCTGCCCGACGCCGACGATGCCGTTGAAGTCGGCAATCGTCCTGATCTCCCGCCCGTGGCCCGGCGGGAAGCCGAAGCGCGGTTAACGGGAGGATAAAGAAAGAGTCGGGCGGGGACGGAAAAAGTGGGCGGCCTCGTGTTAGTCCCTGTTCGACCGTGAGACGATCGCGAATCGTGATCGCTCATGACACCGGCGCAATGCCCATTGCCGCCGCGACGAATTGGAGTGTGAACCGCACCGCGCGATCCCAGTATTCCCATGTGTGACCGCCGGGCTGCTCGCGGTAGAAGTGGTGGACGCCGAGGCGCGTCAGCGTCCGGTGGAGCGCGCGGTTCGCGGCGAGCAGATCGGGGTGGTCTCCCACGCCGCAGTCCATCGCGAGCATCGGTAGCGCGTCTGCCCTATAGGCGCGGATCGCCTGCTCGATCACGTGGTGCGGGTCATACTCGTGCCGGGTCGGGCTGCTCCTCGGGCCGAGGACGGCGCGGAACTGCGGATCGTCGGTCGCGTTCGTACCAACCCAGGTGAGCAAATTGAACGCACCGGAATGTGATGCAATCGCGCAGTACCGTTCGGGATGGCGCATCCCGCCGTTGAACGCGCCCAGCCCGCCCATCGACAGCCCCGCGACCGCGCGACTGCCCTGTTCGGCGCGTGTCCGGTATGTCGCGTCGATATGCGCGGGGAGGTCCTCGACGAGGTAATCCTCCCACCGCTCGCCGTTCGCGCCGTTGACGTAGCAGGAGTTCTCGCCCTCCGGGCAGACGATGATGAGCGGGAATGGCGCGGCGTGCGCCGCGAGGCACGTCTTCGTCGCCCACTCGGCGTGGTTGCTCCACGCGCCGTGGAGCAGGTAGAGCACGGGGTAGCGCGCGTCCGGCGCTGCGTCGTACGCGGCGGGCAGGAGCGCCGCGTACGGCATCGTGCGCTGGAGCGCATCGCTGTGGAATGATCGCGCGTGGATCGTGTGTGGTGCGGGCATCGTCCCTCCATTATGGTTGCCACGGATCGCGCGTGCCCCTTGCGCGATCTGCGCGTGCCGGAGCGCGACGGAGGCTGCCAGACGCACGAGTTTCCGGCGCGTCTGCAGCGAGAGACGCGCCCACGCTCGTCGGATGTGCACCTCGACCCGTCGTGCCATGACCTACCCTCATGCAGCACCCATCGGCTCGCACACATCGTACGCGGGAGCGCACATCACACGCCACCGGAAACGCGGTGGCAACGGTGGCGCGGTGGCACGAAAACCTGAGATTCGAGGGCATGCGGGATACCCACAGGGCTTATGCATTCTCGGCGATCGGGATGCCGAGGAGGGCGAGGACTTCCTTCGGGTGGCCGCTGTAGGAGCGTAGCCGCGCGGCGATCGTCCGCCACCCCGCCCGATGCAGCAGACTGATCACGGTATCGCGCAGGATCGCCATGATACCCGGGCCGTTCCCCATGTGGATGAGGCTGCGATCCTCGCCCAGCGTCACATCCTTGACGTCATGCAGCCCATTCTCGATCTGCCAATGCCCCCTTGTCAGCGCCCCCAACCGGGAGGCGTTCGCCACCTGGGGCGGCAGGCTGGTGATCCCATACCGTACCGCCGCGTGGCGTTCGCCGCGCTCCCACCACGTCCGCTCCACCATCAGGACCTGTGCGACCCCCGGCCAATCGAGGTACGCATTCAACTCCGTTGAGGCGGTCACCCGGCGATGCTAATGCCGCCCGTGCCCCTGCTCCTCGCTCACCGCTGCGCGCATGTCCCACGCGGGCAGGCTGGCGGCGCGCAGGGCGGGGTCGAGGCGGCGGAAGAGGCGAGCGACGGTGGACTGATGGGGCGTCACCTCTTTGAAGCCCATCGCCCGCTTGCTCGCCGCCACCCTGCTCCGCCCCCCATTGGGCGATGGCGAAGGGCGAGAGGTGGTTGGCGAGCATCGCGGCGAGGGCGAGGGTGAGCAGGGCGGCGAGGATGAAGCGCCGCCCCTGTCTGCACCGGGGATCGGGGACGGCGGCGAAGGCGTCCACGAGCGGCGGGGAAAGGGATGGCGCGGTGGTCGTGGCAGTTGCGTCGGGGGACAACCTGTGCGTCGATGGCATGGTGCGCTCCTTTGGCTGGGCTTTTCGCGTTAGAGACGAAATCCTACCAAAGAAGCGCACAGCCATGTCCGCTGGCGCTCATCGCCGAGAATGCATAAGCCCTGCCTTCGCCACAGCGACCCCTTGCCGGACAGTCGGGATTGGGACAGAATACGGCCTGCGGGTTTATAGCATCTCCTTCTCGACAAAGAAGATGCTCCTGGACCCGCATTCCTCTGTCTCATCCCACTCCTCCACCGTTCCCCATACACCTACCGCTTCGTTTATGCCTCTCTTCTTTGCGTTTCCTCGGTGCCCTCTGTCTCCCTGTCGTTCGGTTACCCGTGGGGCTACGCGAGGAATGAGGCCACATCGTAGAGCGCGGCGCGCAGGGCGGCCCAGAGCGCGGCGTATTGGTCCCACGGCGTGCCGTCGTTGATGCGGATGGTCAGCGGCCCGGTGCGCTCAACCCCGGCGGTGCGCGCCGCCCGGTCGCACTGCGGCATCGTCAGGAAATCCACGTCGAGGTGGAACGGCTGATCCGGCGTGTACGGCGGGATGCGGTCGCGCTTCGCCAGCGCGCGGGCAGTGGCTGCCGTGATCTCAGGCCGCGTGGCGGCTGGCGGGCGGCAGAGCGCGGCGTTGCGCCCGCACGCCTCCTTCACTGCGACGGTCTCGATCTCTTCGCCGAGGAAGGCGCGCGCCTCGGCGACGGTCGTCGTGTCGCCCGTTACCAGTACGACGGGGATGCCCATCGCGCCGAGAATGGCGGCATTGAGGCCCGTCTCGCCGTGCGGACGACCGTTCACGCGCAGTTCGGAGACGACCGCACCGGCGATGGTATGGGGATGAATTGCCTTCGGTGTGCGCGCCATCGCGTGGTAGCCGACAAAGACCGCTGCATCGAAGGGTCGGCTATCCGCCATCTCGATCTGGCAGTGATCTTTCGCATCGCCGGTGCCGCTCAGGAGGTGCGCCGCCGGGTGCATCTCCTCGAACAAGAGGTTGCGCATCGGGCCGTGCCCGTCGTTGACGAGGATGAACTCCGCGCCCGCCTGCACCAACCCTTCGATGGCGGCGTTCGCGTCCTGCGTCATCAGGCGGCGACCCCGGTCGTACTCGCGCTGCCCCGGCATCATCATGTCCGCGTGGACAACTCCGGTAATCCCCTCGATGTCAACCGAAACGTAAACGTTCATCCTTTTCCTTTTCCTCTCCATCGCTTCGATTCAAACCGCCGTGGCGATTATCGCGCAAATCAGGGTTACTGCGGTCGCTCATTTCCGTCGCACTCGAACAGTGGCGCGAAATCGTCGAGCGAGTTCTGGCCGAAACCAGCCTCACGAGAGATGAACTGCGGCGGTAGCAAAGGGGTAGTCGCCCTATAGTTGTGGTGCTACACTGTGCCCCGGACGGGACGCGCGGGGCCACGGCATAACTCGGCGCGGGCATTCCAGTTTCTTCGTTTCCTTCGTAGCAAGCGGAGCGGCGTTCATGATGGCGCGTATGGCGAGGCGACAGCATCGCGTGCGACAGGAGGGGGAGCCACCATGCTCTACCTGTCACAACTCATTAACGCCCCGATCCGTGACCGTGACGGCGAGCGGATCGCGGTCGTGCGCGACATCATCGCCCGCATGGGCGAGGGCTACCCGCCCGTAACCGGCCTCGTCGCGCGGCAGGGGCGGCGCGACTTCTTCATCCGCGTCGGCGGCATCGCCAGCATCACCGCCGATGGCGTCACCCTCTCCACCGCCAAGCTCAACGTCGGTCGCTTCGAGCGGCGCGACGGCGAAATCCTCCTCAACCGCGATGTGCTCGACCGCCAGTTGATCGACGTGAATGGTAAGCGCGTCGTGCGGGTCAACGACTTGCAGATCGCGCCGGTGGAGGGGTCGTACCGGCTAATCGGCGTCGATGTCGGCGCGCGCGCACTCGTCGCCCGTCTCGGATTCAGCCGGAAGCGGGATCGCGCACCCCTCGGCGATCTCGTTGATTGGGCGGACATCGAGTACCTCGCGGCCAACGCGCCGAATGTGCGCCTCAAGGTCTCGCACGACCGACTCGCGAAGCTCCACCCGGCGGATATCGCCAACATCATCGAGGACCTCTCGTACCATGAAGGCTCGGAGATCGTCTCCGCGCTCGACGATGAGACGGCGGCGGACACGCTCGAAGAGTTGGACGATGAGTGGCAGACGGACATCCTCGAACAGATGGACAGCGCGCGCGCCGCCGACATCCTCGAGGAGATGGCGCCGGATGACGCGGCGGATATCCTCGCGGACATGTCGCAGGAGAAGGCCAACGAACTGCTCTCCCTGATGGAGCAGGACGAGTCCGACGATGTGCGTGAACTGCTCGAATACAACCAGGACACCGCCGGGGGCATGATGACGACGGATTACATCTCCGTGCCGGTCGCGATGACGGCGGGGGAGGCCCTTTCCCACCTGCGCGGCTTGGAAGAGCAGCCGGATATGGTCTACTACTTCTACGTCGTCGAGCGTGGCGACACAACGCCGCAGGGCGCCGCACAGTCACCGGGGGGGGACATCCCCGAATATTTGCAGGGCGTCGTCACCCTGCGGCAGTTGATCGTCGCCGCGCCGCAGACACCGCTCGGCGCGATGATGGAGCGCGATATCATCACCGCACAGCCGACCGCCCGCGCGGACGACACCGCGCGCCAACTCCTCGAATATGGCCTCTATGCCCTCCCCGTCGTCGCGGAGGATGGGGAAATGCTCGGCATCATCATGGTCGATGACGCCATGGAACGGCTGCTGCCGGGTTCCTGGCGGCAGCGCCTCAAAGTCTTTAAGTAGGACTGAGGACTGAGGACTGAGGACTAAGTGGGGAAGGCTCGCCTCACTGAGTCCTTAGTCCTCAGTCCTCAGTCCTTCAACGAGCGGAGCGACGATATGGCAGGTGGAAGCCAATGCGGCCCGATAGCGAGGTCCCTGGTACCGGCCGCACCCCGGAGAAGCCTCTCGCATTGACCGGTGGGCCGACGACAACGGTGCGATCGGCGCTGACGACTGCCGTCCCTGCGGCGGCGGAGCGGTTGCGCCGTATCCGGCCGCGCCGCCCGAACCTGCCACGCGGGACGCGGGGCAGGTTGCTCGTCTATCTCTCACTGCTCGGCCCCGGCATCGTCACCGCCAGCGCGGGCAACGACGCGGGCGGCATCGCGACCTACGCGAGCGCGGGCGCGGACTACGGGTACGGCCTGATCTGGGCGATGGTCCTGCTCATCCCCGCGCTCGCCGTGGTGCAGGAGATGTGCGCGCGGATGGGCGCGGTGACGGGCAAGGGGCTGACCGACCTCATCCGCGAGGAGTTCTCGCTGCGGTGGACGGCGTTCGTGATGCTCACGCTCCTCGTCGCGAATGGCGGCATCGTCGTCTCGGAGTTCGCGGGGATCGCGGCGGCGTTCGAGCTTTTCCATGTCTCGAAGTACATCAGCGTGCCGCTGATGGGGTTCGTCGTCTGGTACCTGATCGCGAAGGGGTCGTACCGGCGAGTCGAGCGTGTCTTCCTCGGCATGGCGCTGCTGCTTTTCTCGTACCCCATCGCCGCCATCCTC
>JBBSII010000267.1:0-6350 GCA_038232175.1 Thermomicrobiales bacterium | reverse complement strand
TACGCGATGCGGATCGTCACACCCGCGTCCGCACGCTCGCGCAGCGCGCCCGCGACAATGGCTTTCAGCGGTGGGCTGAGACGGAAGTCGTAGAGCGCCATGTCGAGACTGCGCTGCGCCCCCCGAATGAACGCCGCCAGCCGGTTCGCGACACCGGCGCTCGTCTGCTCGCCCTGCACGATGAAGTAGACATCGAGATCGCCGGTGTCGCCCTGAGTTTGCCGCCAACTATCCAATCGGTGCTCCTGCCCTGGATACGTCGGTGCGGCGCAACTCCGATTGAGCGCCCGACGACGTGCGAAGGGTATATGCAGAGTTGGTGCCAGACGGTGAATTGCGCCGTCCTATGGCGTTTCGAGATTCAGCCGACTCCGCACGCCGGTGAACTGGGCGCGCATCGAGTCCGCTGCCCCCGAGGCGTCGTGCCGACGCACCGCTTCGAGAATTTCCCGGTGCCAGCGAGCGTTCACGACCGGGGCGATCTCTGTTTCCGGCAGTTGCGCGGTGACGGCGTTCTGTACATCCCAGAATGCGTGCAGGACCAGGATGACGACGCGATTGTCGAGCGGCTCGTACAAGGTGTCATGGAATGCACGGTCGATTTCCGGGTCCATGATCGCGCGCTTCGCGTCGCTTTCCATACGTGCAACGCACGCTTCGAGCCGTCCCAGTTGCTCGGGCGCGTGCATCCCCGTCACCCGTCGAATCAGATCCAATTCCACGATCTCTCGCAAATCGAGCATTTCGCGCAACGTCCGGGTGTCCCGGCTGATGCTCTGCACGAGGTTGAACGCCATCCCATCGATCAACGGGGCGAGCGACGCCGCACCGACGTACGACCCCAGCCCGTGCCGCGTCTCCACAATTCCTGCCGTGGCGAGCGATTTCAAGGCTTCGCGCAGGGAATTCCGGCTGATGCCAAGTTCGCGCGCCAGCGCCATCTCCGTGGGAATCGGATCCCCCGGCTTGAGTGCGTGCTCCACGATGTATCGCTTAATGCGATCCTGCGCGGCGCGGTGGATCGTCTCGGTTCGTAGCGAGGTTATCAGGGACATGCTTGCGCTTCCGTTCCGCCAGCCGTATACTCTTTTCACAAGTTGTAGGACATCCTAGGATGAGCAGACCAGTCTGTCAATCGGCACCATCACGCACGGGGATTGGGACGTACCCGGCTCGCGCCTCGCGCGTCGCATCGGGCACGACATTCGGCGAGAAGGTAGGGGGGTGGGCCATGAAACTGGTCAGTTTCGTCGGCAGCGATGGCGCTCATCACGGCGCACTCGATGACACCGATGGCGCGGCGCGCGTGCATGATCTTGGCGGAGGCGACCTGCTGACCCTGCTGGAAAGCGGCGATGGCTGGCAGGAGCGCGCGCGCCGACAAATGGTGCATGCGCCCACGCACCCGCTCGCCGGTGTCCGCCTCCTCGCGCCACTGCGCAGGCCCCCGAAACTGCTCGCCCTCGCGGGGAACTATCAGGATCACGTGCGCGAGAGCAAGGTCGCGGACGTGCAAAAAGCGAACGCGGTGCCGCTCCTCTTCCTTAAGCCTTCCACGTCGATCATCGCCGCCGGGGAACCGATCTCTGCACCTTCGATCTCGGACGCGATGGATTACGAATTGGAACTGGCCGTCGTGATCGGGCGGCGCTGCAAGCACGTCGATGCGGCGGGCGCGCTCGCCGTC
Source organism: Thermomicrobiales bacterium (assembly GCA_038232175.1). Lineage (GTDB taxonomy): Bacteria > Chloroflexota > Chloroflexia > Thermomicrobiales > JALYUS01 > JALYUS01. The sequence continues at coordinate 4,663 of JBBSII010000267.1, read as the reverse complement.
GTCGCGGGGTACATGGCCGCGAACGACATCTCCGCGCGCAGCATCGACTGGGGCGTCGAGCGGGGCACGGTGACGCCGCGCATGGCCTTCTTCGACTGGCTGAACGGCAAGTGGCCCGATGGCTTCGCCCCGATGGGGCCGTGCATCGTCACGGCGGACGCGATACCGGACCCGCAGGGCCTCGCGATGCGCCTCAGCGTCAACGGCGAAATCCGGCAGCAGGCGTCCACCGCGAACATGATCTTCACCGTCGCGGAGACGATTGCCTTCTGCTCCCGCTTCATGACACTCGAACCGGGCGACGTGATCCTGACGGGGACGCCATCGGGCGTCGGCGCGACGACCGGGACGTATCTCCAGCCCGGCGACCAGATAGAGGTGTGGATCGAGGGGCTTGGATCGCTCGTGACGCCAGTCATCACGGCTGCGGACGCGAATTGACGCGCGCGGTCGCGGTCGCGATTATCGGCGCGGGAGCAATCGCGCGGGAGCATGTCGCGGCGTATGCCCGCATCCCCGGCGCTCGTGTGACGCATGTTGTCGACACCGACGCGACGCGCGCCCGATCGCTCGCTGCACAGGCGGGAGCTACCTGGACACCAGAAATCGTCGGCGTCCTCGCCGCGCCGGACGTGGACGCGGTCGACATCTGCACGCCGTCCGGGATGCACGCCGCGCTGACCATCGCGGCGGCGGCGCACGGCAAGGCGGTCCACGTCGAGAAACCCGCCGCCCTCACACTCGCGGACTTCGACGCGATGGTCACCACGACGGAGGCGCACGGCGTCCCGCTGATGGTCGGGCAGACGGCGCGTTTCCAGCCCATCAACGCGGAAATCGCGCGCGAAATCGCGGCGGGCACGATCGGGCGGCTGCGCGTGCTCCATGTGACGTGGTACGCGGGCCACGTCTGGGCGGATGGTTGGCGGGCGTGGCAACTCGACGTGGCGCGTTCCGGTGGCCACCCGATGCACAACGGCATCCACGCGCTCGACCTCGCAGTCTGGCTCTTCGGACGCGCGCCGACACGCGTCTTCGCGCGCGGATTCCGCACCTTCGCGCCGACGACCGGCATCCCCGACAGTTTTCACATGACGGTGCGCTTCGACGACGGCAGCTTCGCGCTCCTGGAAATCGCGTACGCCCTGCGCGAGCGGGGCGACGCACTCCGCCGCATCCTCGCGGTCGGCGAACACGGAAGCCTGAGCCACAGCACGGAGGACGACCCCGCGCTCTCCGCCGCTGCGATCCACCTCCCTTCCCCCGCGATTGAGGACGCGATGTATCACCAACTCCGCCATTGGGTCGCGACGCTCGCGGGCGATGAAGAACCAATTGTTACGGCGCCGCAGGTGCGCATGGCGTTGGCGGCGGCGTTGGCGGCGCAGGAATCGTTGGAAACCGGTGCGGCGGTTCCGGTCGCGGGGGGTGCGCGATGACGATGAGCGAACGCGCACCTCTCGGCGTCCTCGTCCTGAGCGCGGTGCGACACGCCGCGAGTTATCTGCCGATCTTCGCGGCGCATCGCGACACCGCCATCCGCGCGATCACCGAGGAACCAGACGCGCCGGCGTGGGCGCACCGCGACGCGCGGATCCTCGCAGAGAAGTATGGCGTCCCCATCCTCCCGGACTCGGAGTCCGCCCTCGCGCGGGATGATGTGGATTTCGTGCTCGTCTGCTCGGAACCCAGGCGGCACGCGCGACTCGCAACACAAGCGCTCCGGGCGGGAAAGCACGTCCTCGTGGACAAACCAATGGCGGTCACGCTCGACGAGTGCGCGATGGTCGCGGAGGCGGAGATGGTCGCGCCGGGCGCGTTCACGGTCGTTCACCGGCTGTTCAGCTCGCCGATCCAGCGGGCGCGGCAGACCATCGACGCGGGGCATCTCGGGCTGATCCGCAACATCGACGCCGAGTTCCTCTCCAGCGGCGTCTTCTTCGGCACGTCGGTGGAGCGGCCAGAGTTCGTCGCGAACCCCGCCCTCTCCGGCGGCGGCGAGCTGATGAATTTCATGGTCTACCCGGTCGATTACGCACACTATCTGACGGGCGCGCGCGTCACCGAGGTCTTCGCGGAAGCCGGGACCTTCTTCTTCGACGCGCACCGGCAATTCGGCGTGGAGGATGTCGGCATCGTCTCGCTCCGGCTCGAACACGACATCATCGGCACGATCATGGTCGGGCGCGTCCCGTTCGCGCCGACACCGGGGACGGGCGCATCGACGCTGCGGCTGATCGGCTCGCACGGGCACCTGACCATCGACGAGAACCGGCCCCAACTCGACATCTGGAGCACGACCACCAACCACCGGGGCCGCGCCATCGGTGGCGAGTCCGCGTCGTTGACCGTCGCGACCGAGATCCACGCATTCATCCGCGACATTCAGGAGGGCCGCAGGCCACTCTACGGCGCGCACGACGCATGGGCGACCATCGCAGCGATTGAGGCGGCGTACCGCTCGCTCGCAACAGGACAGCCCGCGACGGTCACGTTGCCCATAACCATCGCTGATCGGAGCGCATGATAGACAAACGCGGCGAGAACCAGCATCGTGCTCGTGCGAGCAGGGAGAGGAGGGAGACAAGCGACGTGATCGCACCCGCAGTGTACGGTGGCACGCATGCGTGCTACGCTCCGACATGACCGCAGCAATAGAATCCGCGCGCATGTGTAAACCCGGTCACCGGATGCCCATCGCCGTTCCGGGCGATGGCCTTCATGCATAAACAGGGAGGCACCCATGCATCGATTTGGACGCCTATCGACATTCTTCGCGATCTGCATTACCACCGCGACCGTGCTCGCGGCGTGCGGCGGGTCGTCAAGCCCGACCGCAACCACGGGGGCAGCGTCCGCGACGAAACCCGCGACCGCCCCAACGAACGCCGCCGCGACGATCGGTTCGGCGGCGCCCACGACCGCAGCAGCGGCAACAGGTCCCGTCGGCTCGGCCGCCGCCCCGACGACCGCCGCCGCAAGCCCCGCAGCAGCCCAACCGACGGCGCAGGCGGCGGCAGGACCCTCTGGCGGCACGCTGACGGGCGGCTTCGATGTTGGCCCCGGCGGCAGCCCGGCGCAGTTCTACCCGCCGAGCATGGGCGCGGGGTACGTCTGGCTGGAGAAGTACTTCTCGAAGCTGCTGGTATACGATGTCGGCTACACAAAGATGGAGGGCGAACTGGCCGAGTCGTGGACGGTTTCGGCGGACGCGAAGACGTTCACATTCAAACTGCGCCCGAATGTGAAGTGGCATGATGGCCAAGCGTTCACGTCGAAAGATGTCAAGTTCTCGGTTGAACTGGCGAAAAACCCGGAGAGCCAGAATGTCTACCAGCCGAAGTACACGGACATCGCCGAGGTCGCAACGCCCGATCCGTTGACGGCGGTGATCACGACAAGCAAGCCGAATGTCGCGCTGCTGGATGCGATGGTCTTCGTCTTCATGTTCCCGGAGCACTCGCTCGCCTCGATCCCGGTCAAGGATCTGCCGAAGAACACATGGTGGCAGACGAACCCGATCGGCACGGGACCGTTCAAGTGGAGCAAGTACGTCCCAGATCAGTACGTCGAACTCGTCGCGAACGATGCCTATTGGCGCGGGCGACCGAAACTGGATAAGCTCATTAACCGCTACTTCAAGGAGCCGGGGAGCGCGCTGATCGCCCTGCGGAAGGGTGAGATCCAGTTCTCCTACGTGACGCTGGACGAATCGGAACTGGTCAAGAAAGACGCGAACCTGACGCTGATCCCCGGCCCCTCGCAGGTGGTGAACTACCTCCAGTTCAACCTGAAGGACCCGCGCTTCCAGGACGTGCACGTGCGGCAGGCATTCATGTACGCGATCGATCGCACCTCGGTCGTGGACCAACTCTTCAAGAGCGCGGCGGTCACCGTCCCGTGCGCCTTCGACAACCCGAAGTATCTCCCGAAGGACACCAACCCGTACAAGCGCGACGTCAACAAGGCGAAGCAACTGCTGAAGGACGCGAACTGGGATGCGATCAAGGGACAGCCGATTGAGCTGCTGACCTACTACAGCGATCAGCTCTCGCAGGACATCCTCGTCACGATGCAGCAGCAACTGGCAGACGTTGGCGTGCAGATCAAGATCCGCTCGGTGGACGTGCCGACCTTCAACGGCTTCACGAACAAGGAAACCCCGGAATACACGCTCTACTACGCGGGCGCGGCGAACGGCGCGGACCCGGATGTCACGAGCATCTACTTCCTCTCCACCGCGCTGCCGCCCTCCGGATCAAACCGCGGCTTCTTCAACAACCCGGACGTGGATAAGGCATACCTCGCGGGCCGTGCAGAGGCGGACGCGGGCAAGCGCGCGGAGGATTACCAGGCCGCCTGCAAGATACTGAACGACCAGTTGCCGTGGGCGCCGATGTGGGTGACGACACGCTTCGGTGCGGTTTCCAAGAACGTCCAGAACTTCGTCTACACCCCCTCGGCGGGGAGCGGTAAGTACTACGACCAGTCCGAACTCTGGGCTTTGGCGAAGTAACGAGTAATGAGTAACGAGTAACGAGTATAGGAATGACGCAGTTCGCGAGAGAAACCCGGTGGTGGCCTTCAGCCTGCCACCACCGGGGAAAGTGTCCCAACTGCGTACGTCCCGGAGTAATGAGTGATGGTGATGTCCCTTGTTACT
>JBBSII010000266.1:0-6352 GCA_038232175.1 Thermomicrobiales bacterium | reverse complement strand
CGTCGTAGTATTCGCCGTGAAAATCCACGCGCCCCTCGCGCAGGAGCGGCGCGATGATCTGCATCGCCTCCTCGAACCGGCTGACGCGGTGGTCGAATGACCAGCCGAACATCGTGTACTCCGGCTCGTTCCAGCCGCTGCCGACGCCGAGGATGAACCGCCCGTCGCTGATTTCGTCCAGGCTGTCCGCCATCTTCGCGAGGAGCGCGGGGTTGCGGAACGAGGTGCACGCGACGAGCGGGCCGAGCGCGATGCGCGTCGTGGCCGCCGCGAGTGCGCTCAGGAAGGTGAACCCTTCCCACGTCCCGATGTTCTCGCCCGTCGGCGCGCGGAACAGCACATGGTCGGCGAGCCAGAACGAGTCAAGCCCGATTGCCTCCGCCGCTTGTGCCATCGCCTGAATGTCGCGGTAGCGCGGTGTCTCGCCGCCGAGGGAATCGTCCTTCAAGGACGGCATGGTGCCCAGTTTCATCCGCCGCCCTGGTGCATCGTGGCTCATGACCGCCTCCATTTGTTTTCGTGTGCGATTGCTCGTCGCCCGCGCATCTTCCTACGGGGGACGCGCGCGCGCAACGGCAGGGTCGGCGGGGGCGATGGTACAATCGCGCCGTCAAACGTACGGGATCAATGGAAACGATCGATGGGAGCGTACCAACCGATGTCGCTGATGCCCACCTTGCAGGACGAGATCGCGGAATGGGAACCGGAACTGATCGCCACCCGGCGCGATTTCCACATGCACCCGGAGTTGGGGCTGAAGGAAGTCCGCACGAGCGGCATTGTGGCGGAGCGGCTGCGCGCGCTCGGCTTTGACGATGTGCGGACCGGCATCGCCGTGACGGGCGTCAAGGCGGTGCTCCATGGCGGCAAGCCGGGCAGGACAATCATGCTGCGCGCGGACATGGACGCGCTCCCGATTGAGGAGGAGAACACCGTTGAGTATCGTTCCCAGACAGCGGGGACGATGCACGCCTGCGGGCACGACGCGCACACGGCGATCCTGCTCTCTGCCGCGCGCATCCTGATGCGGCATCGGGATGAGATCCCCGGCGCCATCGTCTTCTGCTTCCAGCCCGCCGAGGAAGGCGAGGGTGGTGCGCGGAAGATGATCGCCGAGGGCGTGATGGATGACCCCCATGTGGACGCCGCCATCGGCCTGCATGTCATTCAGGAGATGCCGCTGGGCACGGTCAACGTCATGCCTGGCCCGATGATGGCGGGCGGGGACGTCTTCTCCGTCACGATTCAGGGCAAGGGTGGCCACGCCGCGATGCCGCACAAGACGGTGGACGCGCTGATGGTTGCCGTGGAGATTGTCGGTGTGCTCCAGACGCTCGTCAGCCGCGAGGTTGAGCCGGTCTCACCCGCCGTTGTGACGACGGCGACGCTCCACGCGGGCGGCACGGCATCGAACATCATCGCGGACACGGCGACGTTCAGCGGCACGACGCGCTGGTTCGACCTCGAAACCGGCGATTACCTCGCGCAGCGGCTGCCCGCGCTCGTCCGAGGCATCGCGGAGTCGATGCGCGCGACGGCGGAGGTGACGGTGACGCGCATCGTCCCGCCGACGGCGAACGAGCCGCAGATGGCAGCATTGGTGCGCGGCGTGGCGACGGACATCGTCGGCGCGGACAAGGTGCTCAGCGGCCCGCGCACGATGGGCGGCGAGGACTTCTCCGAGTTCACGCACCATGTGCCGTCCTGCTTCTTCTGGGTCGGCTCGCGCGATGAGGCGAGCGGCAAGGTCTGGGGGCACCACCACCCGCGCTTTGACATCGATGAGCGCTGCCTCGCGATCGGCGTCGAGATGATGGTCCGCACGACCATGCGCTATCTCGAACAGGGCGGTGTCGGCGGGGAATAAAGCGGCGGGCTTCAGCCCAATGCGGCTCAGAGGAGAATAGTTTCCGCCCCTACGGATGGACAGGGAGACGGCGCCCCCGCTTCACTGAACCGCATTGGGCTGAAGCCCGCTGCCACCAATGTTTCCGTACGACGGTGCGACACGACACCACCCGGCGAACCTGACGGGTTGTTCATTTTCGCTGCCAAGTGACTTTCATGCTCCCCATAGTGAAAACAAGCGCCTGCGATGTCAGCGAACGGCGGGAATCTGACCGCGTTGTCATCTGTCAACGTGCATATAACCATCTTTGTGGTGAAGTCCCTTTCTATACTTTAGTCGTGTTGGGAGTGCTTCGATGATCGAAGGTTCGCGGTTAATTGGCAAGGCGCACGGGGGAACGAGTAATGGAAACGAAGACACGACGGTACGCAGGGTGGAGTTCGATTTTGATGGCCCTCGGCATCCTCCTGACCTCGTTGATGCTCCCCGCGCATCCGGCGGGCGCCGCGCGCCCCCTGAACGGTGACCTCGGCGCAGGGTTCAATGTGGACGCGATCGGGCTGGACGGGAGGAGCAAGGAAATACTCTTCCAGCGCGTCGGTGAGGTGAAGTTCGGCTGGATCCGGCAGCAACTCCGCTGGAGCGCGTACGAACCCGCGCAGGGGCAGTTCCAGAACGCCTACGCCGCGCAGGTCGACGCGCTGGTCGAGTCCGCGAGCGCGCATGGCGTCCGCATCATGTTTAGCGCCGTCAACTCGCCGAATTGGGCGGGCGAGGGGGGCGGCCTGCCGCGCAACGGGAAAGACTTCGGGCAGTTCATGAGTTACGTCGCGAACCGCTACAAGGGGAAGGTGCAGGCGTACGAGGTCTGGAACGAGCAGAACTACGCCTATGAAACGGGTGGGCTTGTCGATGTCGGCTCCTACCTTCCCGTCCTCAAGTCGGGGTACAAGGCGATCAAGGCCGCCGATCCCGACGCCTTCGTGATCTTCGGTGGCCTGACGCCGACTGGCATCAAGGACCGCCCCGACCTCGCGTTGGACGACGTGGAGTATCTCAGGCAGATTTACAAGATCAACAACGGCGAGGTGAAGAAGTACTACGATGTGCTCGGCGTGCACCCCGGCTCCACCTGCAACCCGCCGGACGCCTCGTGGCCGGACGACCCCGCCACCAACTCCTGCGGCACGGACGCCGACGGTTCCCGCGCCTTCACGACGGACAATTCCTTCTACTTCAAGCGCATCCTGCAAGTCCGCGCCGTGATGGAGAAGAACGGCGAGGGCGACAAGCCAGTCTGGGTGACGGAGTTCGGTTGGAACACGACGGCGGAGCCGGGGCAGGGGATGGACTTCTCCCGGTACGTCACCGAGCAGCAGCAGGCGGAGTACATCATGCGCGCCTTCGAGATTGGCCGCTCCTACGACTGGATGGGCGTGATGTTCGTTTGGAACCTCAACTTCCAGGTGACGGTCAGCGGCACGAACGACGAGAAGTGGGGATACGGCGTGCTGCGCCGCGACTGGTCGCCCCGCCCCGCGTTCCAGGCGCTGAAGGCGCTGAACGACTGACACGGGGCCATCCGAAAGCAATCTCTCGACCGCCCGGTACACAACCGGGCGGTTCCCTGCGACTATCCAGTTGAAGCCTGCTTCACCGCCTTCAACCGGTACACTAAGGAATTGACGGGCTGTCGGGCAGCGTGAAGACGAAGGTGCTCCCGGCTCCATTTGTCGGCTCGGCCCACACCCGGCCACCGTGCGCCTCGATGAGTTCCCTGGCGACGAACAACCCCAGGCCGAATCCGCGGGTGCTACTGACTGTCGCGCCCATGCCCCGATAGAAGCGGTCGAAGAGGTGGGGCATCACATCCGCAGCAATGCCCGGCCCTTGGTCCCGGACGGCGACGCGCACGCCGGGTTCGTCCGCCTCGACCCGGACGATAATCTCGCCGTCCGGCGCGTACCGGACGGCGTTGCCGACGAGGTTCTGGAGCATCTGCCGCAACCGGTCCTCGTCCCCCCACCCTTGGATTTCCGGTCGTTCCGGCTCGACGCGGATGCGATGCTGCGTGGTCAGCCCCTGCATCTCCTCCGCCACGGACTGCGCCAGCGCCACAAGTTCGAGCGATGTCGGACGCAACCGGAGTTTCCCAGCATCGATGCGCGAGAGCTCGAGAATGTCCGCGACGAGGCGGGCGAGATGTTGCGCCTGCATGACGATTGTGTCGACGGCTTTGGGATTGTATGCGGCGCGCCGCTGGAGGAGTTGGGCGTAGGCCAGCAGGGTGGTGAGCGGTGTCCGCAACTCGTGGCCAACCTCGGCGAGGAATTCCTGCCGCATCCGCTCGTGGGCGCGCCGCTCGCTGATGTCGCGCGTGACGGAGGCGAAGATCGTGCCGGTGGGCAACGGCACGGGCATGGCGACGCCTTCCGTCGGCACCACCGACCCGTCGCGGCGACGCAGATTGAGTTCCCCCCGCCAGACGCCGCTCGCCTTGAATTGCTCGAACGCCTGCGTGGTCGCGCGCGGGTCGTCCGCGACGACCTCCGGCACGCGCATCGTCAGGAGTTCCTGCCGCGAGTATCCGAGCAGTTCGGTCGCGGCGGGGTTCACATCGATGTACCGCGCCTCGGCATCGGTGACGAGAATCGCGTCGCGTATCCCGTCGAACAGGCTGCGATAGCGCGCTTCGGCATCCTGCGCGCGTGCACGCAATTCCTCGCGTTCGGCTTCCACCCGCTTGCGCGCCGTCACATCGTGAAAGAAGACCGACAACCCTTCCGGCGATGGAAAGGCACGCACCTCGTACCAGGCGTCATAGGGAGGGTAGAACGCCTCCAACTCGACCGGGATGTCTTCCGCGACGGCGCGCAGATAGGCGTCCCGAAAGGGGGCCTGAATGACCTCCGGGAAAATCTCCCGCGCATCCCGTCCGATCAGTTCGTCGCGCGTCCGTCGCAGGAGCGGCTCGGCGCGGCGGTTGACGTACACAAATCGCCACGTGGGGTCGAGTTCCACGTAGGCGTCGGAGATGCGTTCCAGGATGGCGCGTTCGGCCATGCGTTCACGGTGTGATGCATCGTCGGTCATCGTCACGACAATCTCGCAAGGTTCGGTTCCCTATCCGTGTCTGAACACGGCCGCTCTACTGTCGCCGTCCCCCCGCAAGATACGTTCCGTCCATTGTAGGATAGGCGTGCAGCGACCGCGCGCAGGCGACACGGGTGTGTTGTGAGCTGCGAGGACGAGCGAGAGTGACCGTGGTCGTCGTCTCTGTTATGCCATCGTCGCGGAATAGCGGCGGAACTCCTCGCGTGCCCGGAAGAGCGTGGACTTCACCGCCTTGTGCGAGACGCCCATGATCGTGCCGATGTCCTCGCACGACAAGCCACCGTACTCCCGCAGCACGAGCGCCTGCTTGTTGCGCGGCTTCATCTGGTTAAGGACGCCCTGAACCCGCTCGCTCGCCTCTTTTTGGATCATCAGCGACTCCGGGCCGTCTTCCGGGCTGTTGAGCATCGCGGTTTCGTGCACGGTCGCGTCCCACGAGTCGCAGCGGTTCCGTCGGCGGCGGCGCAACTCGTCCCGGCAGGAGTTCGCCGCAATCCGGTGCAGCCACGCGGAGACGTAGAGAATATCCGCCGTGCGCGGGAGCGCCCGGTACGCCTTAATGAATGTCTCCTGCGTCAGGTCGTCCGCGTCGGCGGCGTTGCCCATCATGCGGTAAGTGAACCCATAAATCTGCCGCTCGTAGCGGCGGAGCAGCGCCTCGAACGCCCGCGTGTCACCGCCGCGCGCGCGCTGAACCCAGACCATCTCCTGTGTCGGTGCGACTACGGTATCCATGCCCCCGCCCCCCATCAATCATCTCGCCCGTGTGCCTGTCATGAGTATCGGTTAAGTGGATGGTGCAGCGCCCCCACTCTCGGTACAGGAAGCGCGACCCCTTTGGGACAGTTCCCTGCCTGACCGTTCGGACAGGAGCGGTTATCCCCTGCAATTAGACGTGGCCCCCACTTTGTCATATTTTTGTCACGAACTGCGTGCGGACAATGTACTTTTGGAAGGTGAGGCTGTCGATGAATGCCGCGATGACAATGGAGACAACAATCGTACCGGCGCTCACGGGGGGCGTCTGGGCCGCGCCGACGGTGGACGCCTATCACACGGTCTCTAACCCATCGACCGGTGAGCCAATCGCACGCACGCCGATGTGCGGCGGCGCGCACGTGGACGCGGCGGTGGAGGCGGCGGCGCGCGCCTTTCCGGCGTGGTCCCGCACGCCCGCGCCCCGACGGGCAGAGGTGATGTTTCGTTACAAGGCGCTGCTGGAGCGGCAGTTCGACGAACTGGCGGCGCTCGTCACGCGCGAGAATGGCAAGACGCTGGAAGAGGCGCGCGGTGATGTGCGCCGGGGCATCGAGGTCGTCGATTTCGCCTGCGGCATTGCCCATCTCCTCAAGGGCGAGAATCTGCCGCAGGTCGCGACCGACATCGATG
>JBBSII010000265.1:0-6355 GCA_038232175.1 Thermomicrobiales bacterium | reverse complement strand
TTGAAGACCGACTGCGTGACGGCGACGTGATTCTCCGTGTGCGTCTCCGTGTAGTTCTCCCAGACCATGCCCATCCGGTCGAAGCCGTCCTTGATGACACCGTGGTAGTATCGCGCCACTTCCTCCGGCGTCTTCCCCTCCCTGTCCGCGACGAGCGTGACCGGGGTGCCGTGCTCGTCCGAACCCGACACCATCAGGACGTTGTTGCCCCGCATCCGGTGGTAGCGCGCGAAGACATCGCCGGGGATGTACGTCGCCATGTGGCCGAGGTGGCGCGCGCCACTGGCGTACGGCCACGCGACGCAGACGAGGATGTTCTCTTTCGGTCGGTCGTTCGCTGCACTCACCGGTAATACCCCCGCCAATCATTGACGCGCACCCGCAGGACATCGCGTAAATTCCAGATCGTGTCCGCGAGCGGACGCACTTTGCTGTCGACGCCGTAGCGCCAGCGCACCGGCTCCTCCCGGATGCGGAAGCCCTGCCGACGCGCGATCACGAGCACCTCGACGTCGAAGCCGGTGACGCGCGCCCCGGACACCTCCGGCGCATCGGGGCCATAGAGGCGCAAACGCGGCACGATCGCCCGCACGGCATCCGCTCGAAAGAGTTTAAAGCCGCACTGCGAGTCATTAATGCCCGGCACGGCGAGCGCCCGCACGAGGCGATTGAAGACGCGCCCCATGACGTGCCGGAATGCCGGTTCACCCTCGCGCGTCGCGCCCGCGCCCTCGCGGGATGCAATGACCACGCCGAAGTCCTGATCGAGCGACGCGAGCAAACGCCCGGTCTCGGTAATCGGCACCGCGAGGTCCGCGTCCGTGAAGAGGATGCGCTCGCCACGCGCCGCCAGCATCCCGGCGCGGACGGTCGCGCCCTTGCCCCGATGCGGCTCACGCAGCACGAACCCGCGCGCTCGCGGGAGGGTCTGCTCGGCGATGCGGGCGGTCCCGTCCGTGCTGCCGTCGTCCACGACGATCACTTCCGCGTCGTAGGGTTGCTGATCGAGGTACGAGAGGATGGACGCGAGCGTTCCCGGCAATCGCTCCGCTTCATTGTACGCCGGTATGACGATACTTAAGGACGGACCCGATTCCGTTACCCGCTCATCATCCGGCTGCATCCGTGGTCACGCCCTCCCCGTTCTCGTCGCCGCTGCCGGTCGCATGACCTGCGTGGTCATCGATTGTCGCATATCTGGCGGGGGGCGCATAGAGACGGCGCTCCAGGTCCCGGTTGTCGACCGATACCGCGCGCCTCGACAGCACGCACCGCCGCGCGCGGAGCAGCCCCGGCAGCATCCGCACGACCGCGAACTGCCCGCGTAACCGCGCCCGCGCCGCCGGTTCACGACAATGCCGCAGCGACTCCATGAGGTAGCCCCATTGCGCGCGCAGGATGTGACGCCAATGCTTGCAGAGCAACGCGCCGGGCACGTCCTTGGCCAACACCGCCAGCATGTTCCGCCCGACGTAGTACGACGCCAACGCGCCGCCTGCCGTCGCGCTCACATGGTGGTAGACAATGGCCCCCGGTGCGAACGCAGTGTCGAAGCCGCGCAGTCGGGCACGCCAGTTCAGGTCCACATCCTCGCAGTACATGAAGAATGACTCGTCGAACGGAGCGCCGCACCGCTCGTCAGACAATGCGTCGAGCGCGCTCCGACGATAAAGCGCCGCGCCGCCTTGCGGCCCCCAGATTCCGCGCCCATCATCCCATCGGCCATCGTCCGTTTCCCACACGCCGATGTTGCGGGGGACGCCATCGATGCCGAAACTGTCGCCCGCCGCGTGGAGCGCCGAACGCCGATCCCAGAGGCGGAGCTTCCCCGCGACGGCCCACGCATCCGGGCGCGCGTCGGCCATTCGAACGAGATGATCGAGCCAGTCCGGCGCGGCTTCGGTGTCATTGTTCAGCAGCGCGACGAATTCACCGCGCGTCGCGGCAATCGCGGCGTTCTGCGCGCGCGCCAGCCCACGATTCTTCGCGAATCGCACACAAGCGACTTCCGAGTATTGCGCGCGCAGCACATCCGCCGTCTTATCGTCGCTGCCGTCATCCATGACGAGCGCGGAGAAGTCGCGATAGGTCTGTCGCCGCAGCGATTCGAGGCACGGCACGAGGTATCGCAGGCCGTTATACGTCGGCACAATGACGACCACCCGACCGATCATACGGGGCCTACACACCGGTCAGGGGGGCTACCGGGTGGTGCTCCCAGTTCATGTAGCGCGTCAGGCCCCGCGCGCGCACGGCGCGGCGCGCCAGCACCCACGCCATCGGCGCGAACGCGGCGTTCGGCACATGACGCACGAAGCCTTGAAGGCGGATGAATGCGCCGACGCGCTCGCGATGCCGCGCGACGGTCGCCGCGTACGCCGCGCTCGCATCCGGCAACGAGACGTCGCCGCTCAAGTACGACGACAGCAATTGGCCCGCAGCGTCGCCATCCTGAAAGGCGAAGCGGATGCCCTCACCCGTAAGTGGCAGGCAATGCCCGGCGGCGTCACCGAGGAGCCAGACGTTAATGCCGAGCGTCGCGGGCCGCTGCTGCCACGGCAGCATCCCGCCCGTGCGCTCGACTTTTCGCAGGTCCGACGGCATGCCGAGTCGTTCGAGGAAGGCGCGCAGGAGATCGGGCAGCCCCTTCGGGTTGTCGAACGCGCCGATGCCGACGCGACTCTCATTCCCGCACGGGAAAATCCAGCCGTAGCCCCAGCGCACGATCTCGCGGTTGACGTAGAAATGCATCGCATCCGTCCGGTGCGGCACGGTCACTTCCATCCCCACGGTCAGCCGTCCGCGATCGACGAACCCTGGTTGAACGGCGTTCGCGAGCGCCGCGCGCCAGCCCGTCGCGTCGAGAAAGCATCGAGCGCGCAGTTGGCCCTTGTCGGTCGTGAGCGTCGCCCCGTCGAACTTCGAGACGCGCGCCCGGAGCACAGGCACATCGGGCGCTTGGTCCCGCAGCGCCTCACAGACGCGGCGGTGATCGAAGACCGTCCACGGCTCCGGCGAACGGTAGCGCACGCTGTTCAGTTTCGTGTGGATGACGCCCCAGGACGTTTCTTGCAGGCTACTCGACAAGCCGCCGATGTCGGCGAGCGTGCGAGTCGGCACCGCGCAGGCCGAGTGGCGCACCGCGCCGATCGCGTGCTCGTCGATGAGCAGAACGCGCGACCCGTGCGCCTCCAGATGCCGCGCTGCCGTCAGCCCGGCGTACGAGGCACCTGCGATAATCACGTCGTAGTCGAAACCAGTCGAGGAATGCTCCATTAGTGTACGATACCAGAGCGCGCCGCATGGTTGTAGGGGCCAGCGCGCCGTGGTATGCTGGAATCAATGATATGCAACCATCCGCATGAGCGGGTAACGATACGAAAGAGGGCGGCGTGGTCATTGCCACGGTTGATACGGCACTTGAATTCGAGACGGTGATCGGCCTCGAAGTCCATGCCCAACTCATCACCCGCAGCAAGATGTTCTGTGGGTGCAGCGCCGCCGCCTTCACCAGTGACCCGAACGCCAATGTCTGCCCCATCTGCCTCGGAATGCCGGGAGTCCTGCCGGTCATCAACCGTGCGGCGGTGCGCCAGGCTGTCCGCGTCGCGCTCGCCTTGCATGGCAACGTGCAGACGGAGAGCAAGTTCGACCGCAAGAACTACACCTACCCCGATCTGCCCAAAGGCTATCAGATTTCGCAGTACGACTTGCCGCTGAGCATCGGTGGATACGTCGAGATCGTGACGGACGGCGGCGTGAAGCGCGTCGGCATCACCCGCGTCCACATGGAAGAGGACACCGGGCGGTCGATGCATCGTCGGCACATGGACGGCGCCGCCTACTCGCTCGTTGATCTTAACCGCGCGGGCGTGCCGCTCCTCGAAATCGTCAGCGAGCCGGATTTGCGCTCCGCCGAGGATGCGCGGCGTTATTTGGAGACGATGCGCGACCTGCTCCGCTACATCGGCGCATCGACGGGCAACATGGAGGAGGGCGCGCTGCGATGCGACGCGAACGTCTCCCTCCGGCCACGCGGCACGGAGGAATTCGGCGCGAAAGTGGAGATCAAGAACGTCAACTCATTCCGTGGCGTCTATCGTGCGATCCAATACGAGGTGGAGCGACAGGCGGCGGCGCTGCGCGCGGGTGGCTCGCTGATCCAGGAGACGCGCGGGTGGTCGGAGGAACGTGGCGTGACCATTGGCCAGCGGACAAAGGAATTTGCGGACGACTACCGCTACTTCCCGGAGCCGGATTTGCCGACGCTGGCACTCTCTGCGGCATTCATCGCCGATGCGCGCGCGTCCCTCCCCGAATTGCCCGACGCGCGGCGCGCGCGGTACGTCGCGTCGTACGGCCTGAACACGATGGACGCGCTCGCGCTCACCGAATCGCCGGCGATCGGCGACTACTTCCAGTCGATCATCGACGCGAGCGCGAGCGCGGGCGCGGATCGGGAGCATGTCCGGCTCGCGGCGGCGTTCATCACGAATGACTGGTTCACGCTCCGCAACGAACGCGGGCTGCCGCTTTCCGCTGCCCCTCCCGCCGCGAATATGATCGCCCTCATCGATCTGCTCGCGCGTGGGGCGCTCTCGCGCACGAGCGCGAAAACGGTCTTCGTGGAGATGGTCGAGACCAGCGACCCGCCACGAGCGATCATCGATCGGCGTGGCCTTGCGCAACAGAACGACGAGTCCGCGCTCCTGACGATCATCGACGAAGCAATCGCCGCAAACCCGAAGCCAGTCGCGGACTACCGGGCGGGCAAAGAAGCCGCGCTCAATGCCATTGTCGGCGCTGTGATGCGTCTGAGTACGGGCACGGCGAATAATCAGGTGGTGCGCGCGTTGCTGCAACAGCGCCTCGCACCATCCGAGTAATAGGGAAATATGCCGGGAGAGATAGGACCTCCCGGTTTATTTTTTGGGTCTTCCCCGGTGTGAGAAGGGACACCGGGCTCCGGTAGGTTTTGAGCGTGGCTATCGGAGAGTGTTGATGCACGTTCCATCGGGAGGGCATACCTCGCATGGTCATCACAACGCACGGGCCGTCCGCCATTGCGACCAATGGCGTACCGCAATCGAGCATCGGTGAACCGAATCGCAGCCTGTACGACATCGCCGTGGAGCAGTTCCACCTCGCGGCGGACATCCTCAATCTCGACCGTGGGATGCGCGACATCCTCACGCACTGCAAGCGCGAACTCGCCGTCAACTTCCCGGTGAAGATGGACGACGGCTCGATCCGCGTCTTCACCGGCTACCGGGTGCAGCACAACATCGCGCGCGGCCCCGCGAAGGGCGGCCTCCGCTACCACCAGAGTGTCTCAATCGATGAAGTCAAGGCGCTCTCGATGTGGATGACGTGGAAATGTGCCGTCGTCAACATCCCGTATGGCGGCGCGAAGGGTGGCATCACCGTCGATCCGAAGGTGCTCTCGCTGGGCGAGCTTGAGCGCATGACGCGCCGCTTCGCCGTCGAGATCAGCACGCTGATCGGCCCCGACCGCGACATCCCCGCGCCGGACGTGAACACGACGCCGCAGATCATGGCGTGGATCCTCGACACGTACTCGATGACGGCGGGCCACGCGGTGCCGGGCATCGTCACCGGCAAGCCCGTCCACCTCGGCGGGTCGGTGGGCCGTGGGGACGCCACCGGGCGCGGCGTCGTTTTCGCGCTCCAGGAGGCGAGTCGCCGTTTGGGGACGCGCGTTGAAGGCTCCCGGACGGTCGTGCAGGGCTTCGGCAATGTTGGTTCGGTGGCGGCGCGTCTGGCGGCGGCGGCGGGCGCGCAGGTCGTCGGCGTCTCCGACGTGACGGGCGGCATCTACAATGCCAACGGCCTCGACATGGCCGCCGTCACGGCCTACACGGAGGGCAATGGCAGCCTCCGGGACTTCCCCGGCGCGGATAATGTGAGCAACGATGAACTCCTGACCTTGCCGTGCGACATCCTCGTACCCGCCGCACTCGAAAAGCAGATCACCGAGGCGAACGCCGACAAGATTCAGGCGCGGCTCATCGCCGAGGGCGCAAACGGCCCGACGACGCCGGAGGCCGACGCGATCCTCGCGGATCGGGGGATCACGGTCGTGCCGGACATTTACGCGAATGCCGGCGGCGTCGTGGTGTCGTACTTCGAGTGGGTGCAGGCGCTTCAGGCGTTCGCGTGGTCGGAGGACGAGGTGAACAGCCGCCTGCACGTCTTCATGGTGCGTGCATTCAACGAACTCTACGACATCGCGCAGGTACACAAGGTCAGCCTGCGTACGGCGGCGCTCATCCTCGGTGTTCAGCGGGTAGTCGAGGCGACGCAGTCACAGGGTATTTTCCCATAAGAGAAACCA
>JBBSII010000264.1:0-6384 GCA_038232175.1 Thermomicrobiales bacterium | reverse complement strand
TAGCCGATCTGCTCCATCGCCTCGACCGCCGCCTTCGGCGAGAAGGCGATACGCACGGCGGGCACCGGCACCTCGGCCTCGTTCAGCACCGTGCTCTGCCGCAGTTTGTTGCTGCACAGGTTAATCACGGCGGGCGTGTTGACCGTCGGGATGCCCGCCGCCTGGAAGAGCGTCGTCGCGTAGCGCGAGCGCGAGAGGTGCAGCGAGCGGTCGAGGATCGCGTCGTAGCGGTCGCGCGCGTCGTGATGCGGATCGAAGACGAGCGTGTGATCCGGCAGCAATTCCACCGCCGCACCACGCGCTTCGAGGGCGGTCTGCAACCGCTTCTCGTCCGTCCGCATCCGCGTCATCAACATCGCCACACGCTGGGTCAAGGCTCTCTCCGTTCGCGAAGGACTAAGGACTCCCTATTCTCCCCAATCCTCTTCCTCTTCGGGCGCGAGTTGGAGTTCGAGGGGGGCGATCTCGACGACTTCCAGTTCGACGCCGCATTCGGGGCACTGGATGATCTCGCCCTTTGTTAACCCGCTCACCTGCCACTCGGCCCCGCATTCGGGGCATTCCGCTGTTGTCGTCGCCGTTGCCGTTGCTACCATCGCTGCTATCCTTTCCGGGAAATCAGACTCCCTGTTTTGCCTGCGCGACCAATGCGTCGATCGCACCATCGAAGATGCCATGCTGCCGCGTGACCGCATCGCGCTCGCGCTCGATCCATGCGCGCACGCCATCAAGGCCGAGATTACCGCTCGCGCCGAGGTGTGTGCGCTCGCGGAGCGCGACATCCGGGTCCATCGGCGGCAAGTCGTGCGCGATCTTCGCGATCGTGTGGTAGGCGTCGCGGAAGGGCATCCCCTTCTCCATCACGAGGTGGTACGCCGCGTCCGTCGCGAAGAGTTCCGGCGTGCACGCCGCGCGGATGCCCTCCTGATTGACCGTCGTCTTGCCAATCGTGAGCGCGCAGACCGCGAGCGCGTCGTTGACCATGTCGAACGCGCGGATCATTGGCCCCTTCGTCTCCTGAAAGTCGATGTTGTAGCCGGAGGGCAGCCCCGCAATGATGCCGCAGATCTGCTGCTGCAACGCGAGGACGGTGTGTGTCCGCCCGCGCACGAGTTCCATCAGGTCGGGGTTGCGCTTCTGCGGCATGATGCTGCTGCCGGTGTTGAGCGATTCGGCGATGCGCATGAAGTTGTACTCGCTCGTGACGAAGAGGAGCATGTCCTGCGCGAACTTCGAGAGGTCGAGCATCACCTGTGCGAGCGCCTGCACCGCGAGCGCCTCGAACTTGCCGCGCGCGTTCTGCGTGTAGAGGACGTTGTTCTGCACCTTCGCGAAGCCGAGCAGATCGGTCGTCATCTGCCGGTCGATCGGCAGGTTGACGCCGTACGACGCCGCCGAGCCGAGCGGGTTCTGATCCGTCATGCGGTACGCGGTTTTGAGCGGTTCGAGGTCGTCCAGCAGTGATTCCGCGAACGCCGCCGCCCAGAGGCCGACCGACGAGAGCATGGCGCGCTGCATGTGCGTGTACCCCGGCATCGGCGTCCACTGCTCGCGCTCCGCGAACGCCGCGAATGCCGCCGCCGTGTCGATGACATTCGTCATCGTCTTGAGCAGTTCGCCCTTCGTGTACAGCCGCGTGTCCACGAGCACCTGATCGTTGCGCGAGCGGGCGGTGTGAATCTTCTTGCCCGCGTCGCCGACTGTCTCAGTCAGATGGTTCTCGATCTTGCTGTGCACATCCTCGTCGCCCGCCGCGAGTGCGAAGTGGCCCGCGTCGTGGAGATCGAGGATGCGCGCCAGTTCCTTCAGCAGCGCGCCCACTTCGTCGTCGGAGAGGATGCCGATGTGATTGAGCATCCGCGCATGTGCCATCGAGCCCCAGACATCGGCGGGCACCAGCCGGTTGTCGAGCACCGCGTCGTCGCCAATCTCGTACCGCTCCGCGAGCGCGTCGAGTTGGACACCCTTCTGCCAGAGCTTCGGACCCGCATGTGTCACTTAGGTCTCCCCCTCTGTTAGTGCGCCGCCGCGCGCCGCCTTCCAGCGGGCGTCGCGTTTCGCGAGCAGTTCGAATGGCAGCGCGCGCAGTTGCGCCGCCGGGCCGCACCACCGCTGGTCGAACGAGGACGACTGGATCGACCGCACCTCCGGGAAGTAGAGCGACGAGGGCGACTCCCGCCGCAGCATCGTCAGCGTCCCCTTGTACAGTTCGATCTCGTACGTCCCGTTCACCGGCCCCTGTGATTGCGCGACGAAGGCATCCAGGTCCGCCTTGAGTGGCGTGAACCACTCCGCGCCAAAGACGAGTTGCGACCACCGAGCGTCGATGATCCTCTTGAACTGCACCTCGTCCCGCGTCAGCGTCAACTGCTCCAGGTCGCGGTGCAGCGCGAGGATGATCGCGGCGGCGGGCGCCTCGTAAATCTCGCGGCTCTTCAGGTCCATGATGCCGTCCTCGATCAGGTCGATCCGGCCAACGCCGTTCGCGCCGCCGATCTCGTTGAGGATCGACACGAGTTCGTAGAGCGACATCCGCTGGCCGTTGATCGCGGTCGGCAGCCCCTCTTCAAATGTCAGCGTCAGCGTCGTCGCGACATCTGGCGCGAGTTGCGGCGGCACGAACCAGAGCCAGATGTCGTCCGGCAGTTCGGTCTCCAGCGTGATGCCGCCGGAGGCGATGGAGCGGCACCACATCGTCTTGTCCTCACCGCCGAGGATCACCTCGCGGATGGGGATGCCGTAGTGCTCGCAGAGGGCCATCTCCTCCAGCCGCGTCAGATCGAGATCGCGCACGGGGACGAGGATGCGGAGATCGGGGCCGAAGAGTTTAAACGTGTTCTGGGCGCGGTACTGGTCGTTCCCCTTGCCGCTCGACCCATCCACAATCGCGTCGCAGCCGAGTTGCACGGCGTACTTCGCGGCGGTCGCGCCGATCAGTTGCCGCGTCATGCTCGTGGCGCAGGGATAGCCGTTGTAATCGACATTCGCGCGAATCGCCCGCGCCAGCCACTGCTCGAACTCGGCGCGCGCATCGAGGAAGCGCAAATCCAGATCGAGCAACTCGGCCCGCTCGCGCGCCCGGAGCAACTCGTCCTCGCCCTGCCCGACATCGACGGTGATCGCGACAATTTCTTCCGCGCGGTAATGCTCGCGCAACAAGGCGGCGCAGATCGCGGAATCCAAGCCGCCCGTCCAGCAGAGCGCGGCCCGCGCGATTGGCGCGGTCGGGTCCGCCGCGACTTTGTCGAGCGCGGATTGCAGATAACGTGCGGTATCCAGTACGACCCCGGTCATCGCTTCCCCCCTCGCGCATCGCACCATGGATGCCCGAGATTTCTGAAACACAAAAAACGCCCCGCCATCCTCCGCATCGGTCCGGAGGGACGAGTGCGCAGTGTAACGCATCCCGTGGTACCACCCTCGTTGCCGGAGCACAGACCCCGACCACTCGTGTTCGCGCTATTCGTTGCGTGGGCGCGACCCACCATCACCTACTTGCATGACGCTTTCTTCGGTGTGCCGCTCCGGGGCACGTTCGCCGCTCGCTCTGCCGTACCAGGCTCCCACATTTCCCCGGTTCGCTGTCGGCCGCGTGGTGGGTACTTCTCCCTTTCATCACGGGCGTATTCACTTGTGAGCAGGAGGATACCATAGGAAGCAAAAAGGGGTCAAATGCTTAAGAGCCGGTTTGCATTCCTCACCCCCGGCCCCTCTCGTACGGAGCCATCGCTCTGAGATTACAAAGTTGTCAGTTTTGTGCGGCGATAGAGGGGAGCGGACGATTTTGCAATTGACTCTGAATCAACCATCAACCACCGCACGTTCAACGCTAACGGTATTCCTGATGGACTGAAAATCTGCGATACTGTATGCATAGGAGGTGAGCGCAATGGCACAGACCCTTATCAAACTTGGGCAACGCGGCACGATTACGTTACCCAAAGAAATTCGCGAAGGATTGTCCGACCATAGTCTGTTTGAAGCGGTGCGACGCCCGGATGGCGTGATTGAATTGCGCCCGCAGGAAACGATTGATGCGTCCCAGGCATGGTTTTGGACGGAACGATGGCAGCGGATGGAGCGTGAGGCGGATGAGTCATACGCCGCCGGGCGGTGGAAGCGATTCGACGACGCTGAGAGCCTTATTGCGCATCTCGACGCCGATCTCGAATCGTGAAGTTCGATGTCGAGGATGATTTTATCGCCGATTATCGACGACTCACGAACGAGGAGCAGGCGTTATTTCGTCAGGCCATTCGACAGATCAATGAGGCGGATGCCCGCCGTGGCGACCGACCGATCCCGCAGTGGCCCGCATCGCTCCGGGTCAGGCGCATGAGCGATGCACCGGGCATCTGGGAAATGACATGGTCATTCTCCGGCCCCGATGGTCGCGCCACATTTGCGTTGATTACCGTCGATGGCGAAGTTGTCCTTAGGTGGCGGCGCATTGGTGGCCACGCCATCTTCCGCCGCCCGTAGGCAACAAGGAGCCAATCAGCCCGGGGCATTTCGGAGATTCGCGAATCTTACGCGAGCGGAGCCGTCTGCCCCAATTCGAACACCGCGCGCGTGAACACCTGACCGGTATCGACGATCACATTCCCGTTCTCCACTACGGCGTGCATATAGTCGAGCGGGCGGTTCGCGGGGCCACCCAGGCGGAGGCCTGTTTTCCCATCAAACGAGGCCCCATGGCACGGGCACACGAGGTTCCCTCCCGTCGCCGGACCTGGTGGTGGCAGGGCGCAGCCCATGTGCGTGCACTTCCACGAGACCGCGATCACGGCCGTGTCGGACGCGGGAAGCAGGAAGAATTTCCCCTCGACATTCCGCACATACTTCTCGCTCGCGAGCGATGCCCGCACGGTACGTACCGTGCCCGCGTTCACCTTCCCGCCGCTCGCCGTCTCTTTATTGCCGCCACACGCCGCAAGCGCGACACCGACGAACGCTCCCACTGCGATGCCGAGCGCGGCACGACGCGAAACGAACAAAACCATGATATTCCCCTGCCCCTGCAACACGGTGACGACACGGAAACCGGTGCGACGATCATCAGCCGAGCGGTGTTGCCTGCGTTGGCTCGTACGCCTCGCGCGTCGTTACCTTGCTCGTATCCACGACGAGATTACCGTTCTCGATGGTGATGGGAATGAAGTCGAGCGGATGCGTCGCCGGGCCTTTGAGCAGCGCGCCCGTCGCGCCGTCGTACCACGAGTCGTGGCAGCCACATTCGATCCTGCCGTTCGCTCCCGGCGGAGGCACCGTGCAGCCGAGGTGCTTGCATTTCCAGTAGACCGCGATGGCCGCGCCTTGCGCCGCAGGCAGCAAATAGAAATGTCCCTCATCATTGCGCACGTACCGCTGCGTACTGAGCGTCGTCGCGATCTCCGCCACCGATCCGGCGGTGACGCGCGCCCCGAAGCCCTTGACTTTCGTGGGATAGAGCGACCGCACCGTCGCTACCGCGCTCGTCGCCACGAACGCGCCGAGCAGCGAGAAGAGCGCGTAGCGGGTGAACTTCCGGCGCGTCGTCGTGTGGTCGAGGATTGGTAACTGCGCGCGGGACTGGGGGAGTTGAGCCGGAACGTGCATCATCGCACCACCCTTTCGTGTCTCGACAGCGCCATTGCTGCCTTCGAACCTTTCGCACTCCACACCATCGATTGTACACCCACGCAGGTAATTTTCCTGACCAATAGGGAGCGATATGTAAACAGATCAGGAAACGCTGATGCATCCGCCGATTCGACGTCGATATTCCTTCTGCAGCTAGCCGTCCCCCCTGATACGTGTTACGATGACTCCGAGCGTACGTACACTCATGGAGGTCGCGCGTGAACACACTGGACATTGCCCTCATCATCGGCGCGCTCGGTGTGGCGGCGCTGACGTTCACGCAGCCGCCGATCACGGTGATTGCCGACATTGTCGCCATCTATGCGGCGTCGGTGCTGGCTGGTATCCTGTACCGTCCGGCGTCGCATCTCGCCGTGGTGCGCTTCTTGCCGGACAGTGCATCGCTGACGGTGCAACTGGCGGCGTTCGTCATGCTGCTGGTCGGCGGGGCGTTGCTGCTGCGGGGGTTGTTCCGGCGCATCGCGGGGATGATGTCCGTCGCGCGGTGGGGGGCAGGCCCGCTCCTCGGCAATCTGCTGTCGGCGGGGCTGTCGCTGCTCCTCGCGTTGGCGGCGGTGCTGCTCGCGACGGTCGCGCTCGCGACGATCGCGCGGATGCCGTCGTCGGTGGGGATCGTGACCTTCGCGCGGGAGCAGACGGCGCACTCGCACCTGCTGCCACGGCTCGCGCAACCGATGGTCTACTACCTGCGGCTCGTCGGAATCGCCTTCCCGAACGGGCTGCCGGATGTCTATCGCAATG
>JBBSII010000263.1:0-6390 GCA_038232175.1 Thermomicrobiales bacterium | reverse complement strand
GGTGGGCGCCGGGCCAGACATGGGGAACCTCCGGTCAGCGCGCCACCACGCGGCGCAACAGAAGCACCTACTCTACCAGATCCCCGCCCAACCCCACAGGCTATTGCGAAACGGAGCACTAAGTAGGAGGAGTGCCATCTTAGTCATTAGTCAGGGCTTATTCAAAGTCGAAGGAGGAGGATTCCTCCGGTAGGATAGGGGTGTCTGAGCCGCTATCCGCAGGAGGAATCCATGTCGCAGATCGTACCACCGCTCGCCGCCGTGTTGGCGGACTTCCCCGATTTCCGCGACCCGCACGGCGTGCGCCATCCGCTGCTCGCCGTGCTGCTGCTCTCGTGTGTGACGATGCTCTGCGGGGCGCGCGGCGAATCGGCCATCGCCGAGTGGGCGGAGAACGACGGCGAGCGGTGGCGGGCTCCCCTCGGCTTCACCCGCCCCGATGGCCCGAGCCAGTCCACCGTGCAGCGCCTCTTCAAGGGCATCGACTGCGCCCTGCTCGAAACCCGGCTGGGGCAGTGGGCCGCGCAGGTGATCGCCTGCTGCCCCGACCCGCCCGACGTGCCGCTGCCGTTCGAGGCGATGGCGATCGACGGCAAGACCCTGCGCTGCAGCGCCCGGTGCGGCGCGGAAGACGCGCATTTGTTGAGCGCGTTTAGCCAGCGCCTCGGCGTCGTGCTCGCCCAAGTCGCCGTGCCCGACAAGACCAACGAAATCACCGCGATCGACGACCTACTCACCCGTCTGGCCCTGACCGGGTGGGTGGTGACGATGGATGCCCTCTTCACGCAGACGGAGATTGCCCGGACGATCCGCGACGCGGGCGGCGCGTACCTGATGGAAGTGAAGGGAAACCAACCGACGCTGCATGACGACCTCACGCTGCTGTTCGCCGATCCCGACGCCACGTGTGTGCAAGCGGAGGAGCGGCGGATGCACGGCGGGCGGATCGAACGGCGGGTGCTGCGGGCGTCGACGGAGTTGACGGGCTTCGTGGATTGGCCGGGGTTCGCGCAGGCGGTGTGCGTCGAACGGCGCGTCACGCACAAGGCGACG
Organism: Thermomicrobiales bacterium; assembly: GCA_038232175.1. GTDB lineage: Bacteria > Chloroflexota > Chloroflexia > Thermomicrobiales > JALYUS01 > JALYUS01. Next base: position 5,337 of record JBBSII010000263.1, on the reverse strand, counting down.
GGGGAGACGCACAGCGAGGTGGCGTATGCGATCACCTCGCTCGCCCCGACCGCCGCCACGCCCGCACAGTTGCTGGTGCTGTGGCGCGAGCATTGGGGGATCGAGAACAAGCTCCACTGGATTCGCGATGTGACCTTCGACGAGGATCGCTCGACGGTGCGCGTGGGGGCCATCCCGCAGGTGATGGCGGCACTGCGCAGCACGGCGATCAGCGTGGCACGGCTCCACGGGGCGACCAACATCGCCGCCGCCTGCCGTCGCTACGCTGCCCAACCCGCGCTCGCCCTCGCTGCTATCGGCCTCTCCCTCGACTTTGAATAAGCCCTGGTCATTAGTCCTCAGTCCTTAGTCCTTCCCCCGTTGCGTGGTATGCTGACGTACGGGTTTCGTGGCAATGGAGGAGGGGACGGATTGGAACGAGACACGATCACTATTCGGCGCGCGGCGCAGCGGGATATTCCTTCCCTCCTACGGCTGTATGGTATGTTCGCCTCCGCGTACGATGACGACCCCGATGGTATCCTGCCGGGGGAGGCGGATGCGCTCTTCGACCGGATCGACGCCGACGGGAATCAGGCACTCCTCGTCGCGGAGCAGGAGAATCGGGTGATCGGCACGCTCGTGCTCGTCGTCGTGCCGAACCTCGCGCATCGGGGGCAGCCGTGGGCAATCGTCGAGAATGTCGCGGTCGATGAGCGCGCGCGGAGCCGGGGGGTTGGCACGCTGATGATGGAGGAGGCGGTGCGGCGGGCGCGGGGGGCGCGCTGCTATAAACTCGTCCTCTCCGCGCATCACACGCGCACGGAGTCGCACCGACTCTACCGCAACCTCGGCCTCCAGCAGACCCATCTCGGTTTCGAGATGCTCCTCATCTGAGGAGGCAGGACTAAGGACTTAGTCCTCAGTCCTTAGTCCTTAGTCCTTCGGAGCGAAGCGACGCCGGCTTCGGCGTCGAGCGGGGCTTTGGCGAGAAGATGTGGGGCAGGGCAGATGCAGTTGAAGTGGAGGATGCGGTCGTTGAGCGACTTCGCTTCGACGCGGTATTCCGCGATCAACCTGCCGCGCACGGCGGGCGTTGCGCTCGCGCGGGCGTCCGCCAGGAGCGCGCGGCATTGCTCCTGCCGCGCGCGGATGTCCTTATCCAGTTCGATCCAGAAGGGCGCGGCGTTCGCGTTCTTCAGGATGTGATGCGCCATCTTGAGGTCGCCTTCGAGGGCGGTCTCCTCATCGTGGTAGTCAATCGGTTTGCCCGTGCTGGCGAGGTTATCGAACTCGCCGTTTTGCTCCGCGTTGCGAATCTGTTCCTCGACAATGCGACCCCAATTAAACATCGCTGATACCGAACCCTCTGGGATGGCGCTCCGTCATCGCCCGGCGGTGTCTCGGACGATGACGCCTTCTCACCGGCGAGAAGGGCAGCTTCGTGGGCAAATTATACCATCCAGAAAGGAGTGTGTGGCATGGTGCTGGCAATTGTGGCATTGCCCGCGACGGGCGTGATCGTCGCGCTGGTGGAGGGCGCGAAACGGCTTGGGGTTCCCGCTCGGTGGGCGCCGCTGCTGGCGATGGTGCTGGGGCTGGCGTACGGCGTGCTGGTGCATGTCGCGGTCGTCGCGCCTTCGGCGGGGGGATGGCTCGACGCGGCGAGCGGCGGCATCGTCCTCGGGTTGACCGCAGCCGGTTTGTACTCGGGCGCGAAGGCCGTCATCGCGGGGGGAAATTCGCGTGGCACGAATTCTGCGTAATACATATCGCGGCATTGCCGCACGCGACAGAACCATTGTGGGATTGCCCACGTTGTATCGGCAGAATGAGCGTGACGGACGCGAATGCACACGGAGCATGACGATGAACGCGCAGCGAACCGCATACCTCACCCACTTCGGCCCGCTCTTCCTCACCGCGCTCTGCGGCTGGACGGCGTTCCATCTGGTGAACAGCGGCACGGCGTATCTCCTGCCGGGGATCATCGTTGCCGGGTTGCTCGCGTATCTCGGGACGCTCGTTACGCTCCGCTTCCGCACCGAGGCGCATGATCTGCGGGCATCGTATCTGGCCGCCCGCCCCGCCCGGACCTACACACCAGTCGCGATGTCCCGCTCGGTTCTCCCGATGCAGGCCCGCACCTGGCACGGCGATATGGACATCGCTGCGGGCGACTAACACACGATTATTCCTTCCCTTTCCCCAGCCCCCGCCTCCCCAGCGGGGGCCTTTTTGTGGGGAGTAACGAGTAACGAGAGGGATTGCCCCAGCGCCTTGTTACTTTCACCTCGTTACTCGTCACTCGTTACTCGCTACTGCTGGAGCGCCCAGACCGTGACGTGGTTGCCGTGATCGAGGCCGAGGGCGGTGAAGAGGGCGTAACTCATCTCGATGACGAAGCGGTTGCGCCAGTAGCCCTGATCCCACGGGGCGACGGCGTCCGCGACGGTGCAGCGGATCGTCTTGCCGGTGTCCATGTTCTGCACGGTCAGGATATTGCCGAAGACGAAATCGGGATGGACGCAGTAGAAGCCATTGGGTGAGTACGGGAAGGTCTTCGGGTCCCCCTGGCCGTGACCGAGGTGCGTGCGGATGATCGCGTCCCAGCCGCCGTTGTCGTATGCCGGCGAGTAGAACGCCGCTCCTCCCTGACCGATCATTGTCAACCCGTCGATGGGGCTGGTCGGCGCGGGGGGCGGTGCGGGTGGTGCAGGTGGTGCAGGTGGCGCGACAGCACGCACCTGAACAGGAGCGACCGATGGTGTGGCAGTGGGCGACGGTATTGGCGATGCCGATGGCGTTGGCGCTGATAGCGCCGGTGCCTGCGTCGGGGTGGGTGGCGGCGGCGCTTTTGCGCCGGTCTCCTCGTCGTTCGCCCGCACGACACTTAACGGCAGGATGATGACGAAGAACAACGCGAACACTGGGGTGATGAGGCGGCGGGGAAGGGGGCGTCGTTGCTCCCGACGTGCCGCGCTCGGATGTGTTGGACAGGACAAAACGGACGAACCCTCCTACGAGACCAAAGCAGGGCCACAACTGCGTGGCCTGCCACCAGAATGCGACGACTTTCCATAACGTCGTCGCATCAGCGGCGCATCGTACGCAGATGTGGGAGTGTTGTCAAATTGCTTCGTTTGAGGGGACTTTCGGCGGTGTAAAGATAGTCTGTCGTGTACCGAATACTCATGCACTGCTTTCGAAAGTGAACGAACTGACTGTACGAACAATAGTCGCACGTTTGTTCGTGCGCTGTCAAGGACGCGGCGACGCCGTGTGCGCAGCGTTCATGATGCGTGGAGCGATGCCGGGTATGCTATGCTATAAGGCGGATGGGAGAGTCCTTCTTTCCGTTAGGACTTGCGTTGTTGGGGTGATTTTCCTGGTGGTGGCAGGCTAAAGCCCGCCACCACCGGATTTCTCGCGAACGGCATCATCCCCATCCGCCACACGTACGGGCGTACAACGGCGCTGCACATGGCGCTGCCGGATGACGGCGCGATTTTCCGGACGCGAGAAGGGCCGTGATGGATGAGACGCGGCGGCTAGGCCTGAGTGGGATACCCGTGTCGGCGCTTGGTGTCGGGACATGGTCATGGGGCGACACGCCGTTCCGGGGCTATGGTGGGACGCCGGATCGCACCGAGATCGCGGCGGCATTCCGTGTGAGCCTCGACGCGGGCGTGACGTTCTTCGATACGGCAGAAATCTATGGCGGGGGAGGCTCGGAGCGACTGCTTGGCGTGCTCGCGCGGGACGCCGGGCGACCCGTAATCATCGCCAGTAAGTTCACCCCACTCCCGCACCGGCTCTCGGCACGGAGTCTCCATCCGGCGCTGGACGGCACGCGCGCGCGGCTCGGCGTTTCTGTGCTCGATCTCTACCTGATTCATTGGCCCTACACGACGTTGCGAATCGAATCGTTGATGGACGCGCTGGCGGAGGCCGTCAAGGCTGGGAATGTGCGCGCGGTTGGCGTGAGCAACTTCAGCGCGACCCAGATGCGCCGCGCCCACGCGCGTCTCGCGCGGCACGGCATCCCGCTCGCCGCCAATGAAGTGCGGTACAACATCCTCGCGCGCGAGCCGGAAACGAACGGCGTGCTCGCGGCCTGCCGGGAACTCGATGTCGCCTTGATCGCGCATAGCCCGCTCGTTCACGGTCTCCTCGCGGACACCATGCAGGGTGAACCCGTGCGCATCACCGGGCCGCGTCGCTTCATGCCCGCCTACCGTGGAGAGCGGCTGCGCGCGATCCACACAATGGCAGCCACCCTGCGCGGCATCGCGCGGGTGCACGAGCGCACCGTCGCGCAGGTCACGCTCAACTGGCTGCTGTGTCAGGACGAACGGATCATCCCGATCCCCGGCGCGAAACGGGCGGCGCACGCGCGGGCGAACGCGGGCGCGCTCGGCTGGCGATTGTCCGACGCGGAACTGGCGGCGATTGACCGGGTTTCCGTGCGAACCCGACCCTGACACGCATCGCGCGCCGCCGCGATGCGTGCTATGCTCTCGGCAGCAAGATACATCCACTTCACGCTGTTCATCCGTATAGCACGAAAGATGTTCGTGCGGTTCGCGAAGGAGTTTTGCCATGGCCACGATGATCGGTGAGCGTATACTGAAGGAGACCGAGGGGCTGTCGCGGACGCAGGAGCGCGTCCCGGCCCGGTATGTGGCGCTGCCGAACGGGGACGTCGTCTTTCGACGGTTTGAGGGTGACGGCTCCACGACCGAGACGGACCTTGGGCCGCACGCCGCGTTCTACGAGCGAATCTTCGCCCTCGATGATCAGATCAAGGCGAAGTACGGCGACGGGGATGGGCCGACGAAGGGTGGACCCGGCATGCCGGGGCGGCAGCGGGCCGGCCTCGTCATGCTCGAAGTGACGGAGAAGTGCAACCTCACCTGCCCGATGTGCTACGCGGGCAGCAACCCCGACGGCAGGCACTACACGATGGCGGAGATCGAGCAGCGCCTCGATGAGATCGTCGCGGCGGAGAGCGCTGATGTCAGCCTGCAGATCTCCGGCGGCGAGCCTTCCGTGCGGAAGGACCTCAAGGAACTGGCGACGCTGATCAAATCCAAGGGGTTCACGAACTTCGAGATGATCTCCAACGGTATCCGCATCGCGCGGGACGCGGATTTCGCGGAGAGCCTGAAGGCATGGGGTTTCACCTCCGTCTACTTGCAGTGGGACTCGCTGCGCGAGGCGGACATCGAGCTGCTGCGGGGCGAGAAACTGCTCAGTGTGCGCCTGAAGGCGCTGGCTCAGTTGGAAAAGGCGGGGCTGAATACAACGCTGGCGGTCTCGCTCCTGCCGGGGCTGAATACGGACCAAATTGGGCCG